>CAYTDU010000018.1:0-17830 GCA_964436395.1 uncultured Gemmatimonadaceae bacterium
TTGGACGTTGGGCACCACCATTGGAACCCAAACCGCCACAGCGTCCGTGGACACGCTGGTGGCCACAATCACCGCAACGGCCAGCACGCCGTACGACCCGGCATTGGTCTTCACGGTCCAGCCGAGTGAGGCCGTGTTCGAGACGGCGATAGCTCCGGCCGTCGAGGTCACCGCATTGGACGGATTCGGCCTCGTGGACGAAGATTTCACCGGGGACGTCTCGATGTCGATCGCGAACAACCCGGGCAGCGGCACACTCTCAGGCATCACCACAGTCGCGGCGGTTGGAGGCATTGCCACTTTCGGCGACCTCTCGATCGACCTCCCGGGAACGGGGTACACTCTCACCGCGACCGCGACCGGGTACGAGCCCGGCGTCAGCTCGGCGTTCGACATAACGGATGCTCAAGCTCAGCAGATGTATTGGACCAACGCCGCCGGCGGCAATTGGAGCGATGGAGCCAACTGGAGCACAGGCACAGCTCCAACAACCACGGACACCGTGCAAATCACTCTCGACGGCACTTACACCGTGACAGTCGACGTGCCAGCGACAGTGTACGCGCTCGAGGTTGGCGGCACCACCGGAACACAGACACTGTCCATTTCGAGCCAAACGCTGACCGTAGACAGCGCGGCCACGCTCGGGGAAACCGCCAGACTGAACATTGTTTCCGGAACGCTGGACGGGTTGGGTATGCTCACCACGTCGGCCGGGGCGTTCGTGACCATTGAGAACTCGACGATCAATACAGCGTTCACCAACGGCGGCACGTTCTTGGTGTATGGCAGGACGAACAGTCTGAACGGCGCCTTTTCTTCCATCTCAGGATCGACCCTGCGAATCCAGGGTGACGCCACTGACGCATCAGCGCTGACAGTGGCTGACGGTTTTACAAACAACGGCGCGATCATATTGGCGAGCAACAGCTACTCTCGATATGCGCGATTGGACGTGACGAACGGGACCCTGGTGAACGCTGTCGAAAGCACGCTGGATTGCTACCCCAGCACCGACTACACCTCGTGCTACGTGGATGCGGAGCTGAACAACCAGGGCACGATGACAATTGGGCGACTATTGACCATCGAGAAGTCCGGCGTCGCACATACCAATAGCGGCACCATCGAGCTCGTCAGTGGTGATGGGGCTATGCACGTATTGGGTTCGGATGTGACGTTCGCTAACGGTGGGACGATCGACGCTACCGCCGGCACCTTCTTCATGCGCCAGGCGGGTACGAGCCCGTCTTTCACGAATTCCGGCGATGTTATCGTCGGTTTCGGCGAGTACTTCGAAATTCAGTATGGTACGTTCAACTGGACCAGCGGGACAATCAGCGGTGATGGATACTTCACGTTGACCCTGCTGGACGCGAACATCGACGTTCCGGTCGATAACAGCACTCTCATTCTCGACTTTGGCGGTATAACCGTAAACGGCACAGGTTCGTTGACCAGCGTTGCCGGGCAGGTACTGGGATTGGAAATCACCACGCTCAATGTGCCCTTCATCAACAATGGCGCAACAACGATTTACGGCGATGGTGCCATGAATGGAACGGTGACTACAGCAGCGGGCAGCATCCTTCGGCTTTCTGGGCAGTCGACTGCGATGACCTTGACGGTCGCCAACGGGTTCACAAATAACGGCACCATCGAGTGCATAGGCAACTACGAAACGAACCTCACCGTAACATCCGGTACCCTAATCAATGCCCCGGGGGCAACGATCCACTTGGAGGGCGGCGGAGGTTACTTGACCGATAGAATCTTCGCCGACCTGGACAATCAGGGCACGATAGAACTGGTGGATCGCAACCTGGTGGTCGACGGCACACACACGTTCACCACCGATGCCGGTACTCTGACGGTCGGTGATGGCCGTGTACTCACGTTCAACACAGACGCGACCGCTATATTCGGAACCGGTACGACGTTGACACCAACGGCGACCGGTCGGATCAACGTTAGCGGCGACATCACCTTGGCAAGCGACTTCACGCTGTCGAGCGGTGAGCCAGCCCTCAACCTCGACAACAACAACGACAATGTGACGACGATCAGCGGCCCCGGATCGTTGACAAACGCCGACACAGTGTTGTTGCGGGCGGACGTCATCGATGTGTCGTTCATCAACCAGGGATTCTTGACTGCAAACGATGGCGCGGCAGGCAGCGTTTTCAACGGGACTTTCGACAACCCCGTGGGGGGAGTTTTCCGGATATACGCGGAAGACAACACTGGTGTTACGGTGGCGAATGAGTTCACCAATGCCGGCCTAATCGACATCTCGCAGGGCAGCGGTTCTACCAGCTACGCGAGTACTTTGACGGTCTTGACCGGCACTCTGGTCAACACCGGAACCATTCAGTCTTCTCAAGGCCTGCACGCCGGTACGCGCGTATTGGCAGCGGATGTGGACAACCAAGGGATCGTGAGTGCACTGGATCATCCACTGACAGTCAACGCCACAACCTTCACAAACTCCGCGACTGGTGCGCTGGAGGGAGCCAACACCATCGATTTTGGTGCGACCAGCGTCAACAACCTCGGTGCCACGAACCCCGGCACCGGCGGCACGACCACAGGTGTGCTCACATTCAGCAACGCATTCGCGTTTGACGATCCCGGGAGTTCTCTCAACATCGACCTTAACGGACTGACGATTGGCACCGAATACGACCAGCTGGCGGTGTCCGGACCGCTGACTTTGGGCGGCTCACTCAACGTGACAGCCGGCTTCTCCCCTGTCGAAGGCAATACGTTCAGGGTGCTTACTGCCACGTCGTTCATCGGCGGCTTCGACGACATGTTCTTCCCCGGTATCGGCGCCGGTTTGGACCTCGATCCAGTTTGGTCAGCTACGGCCCTCGATCTCGTTGTCGTTGCAATCCCACCAGGTACCGACGCGATCTGGGAAGGTGCGTCCAGCACGGACTGGAATGATGCCGCCAACTGGAGCACGGGAACCGTTCCAACCGAGGTCGAGAACGTTTGGATTCGGCAAGCGCCTCTGAATCAACCGATCGTCAGTACAAACGCCGAGGTTGGTTCGGTGGTAGTGCAACCAGGAGCAAGCATAACAATCAATACGGGCGTCGAACTGTCTGTGTTCGGCAGCCTCGACGCCGGCACGTCGATCATCGGAACCGGCACTGTAGCGATGTATGCACCGGGAACTCTGAGCGGCACCATCCCTAACCTCGTTGTTTGGGAAGACGTAACCCTTGGCGGAGCAGTAAATGTGACGGGCACTGCTACAGTCAGTGGTGGGCTGTTGACTCTGGCCGGCAACACCATGACAGTGGATGGTGCGTTCTCTACGAGCGGAACGGGCATCCTCGTTATGAACGATGCAGCGGATGTGCTGAATGTCGCTGATGCCATTTTCGATGGTGGTTCGACTGACCCAAGCCTCACCGCTGGAACACTCAACGTCAGCGGGAATTTCATCCAGGCTTCAACGAACACCACCACCTCGTTCGCCGCGTCTGGTACCCACCATACCGTGTTCAACGGATCAGGCACTCAGGAGATCACTTTTGAGAACCATGGTGCTACGGAGTCGCACTTCCGGGAACTGGACGCAGAGGGCTCGGCCTTGGTGGAGTTGCCATATGTCAGCGGGAACGGAGTATATGTGACAGGTAACCTGACAATACGCGGCTCAGCGGACTTTAGCCCGGGATGTTGGCATGTGACCGTTGCCGGTAACCTGAACACGAACGATACGGGCACGCTATCGATGACATGCAGCGACTATGCCCAAGTCACTGTATATGGGGAGGCGATCTTCGGCGGTGGCAGCACATTTGGACGGCTGACGGAAGGACAACTCGCAGTTCGCGGCGAATTCAGTCAGGCAGGCACACCCATGGGCTTTGCCGCATCCGGCAATCACATCACACTCCTGTCCAGAGACGCTGGGCAGCAGACAGTGAGTTTCGCAAACCCCGATTCTCTGACAGGTTCCCACTTCGCGAATCTCACGATTCTCCCGTTAACTGCAAGCGGGCAACAGACGACTTTCAACACCGCCTCCTATGCGACGGGAAACGTCTACGTTGACGACAACAGCGGTGACGGGGCAACAACCGTGGACGGTGGAGGTGAGTTGATCGTGAGCGGTGACATCAACACGACCACCAGCGGCGCCGGGATCAACTTGCTGCCGGCGGCTGTGCGTGTTGGCGGAGCACTCAACCTCACAGCCGGAGTCACCTACGGTGCCGGCATCACAGAGTTCTTCGGTACGGGACCGCAGACAATCCCCATGCGTAGCGACTACCTCACCGTCATGGTGACCGGTGACTCGGTGAACTTCGACGGCGTTGGATCCACGGCTATCGGCGGTGACCTACATATCCTTAACGGTGGGCTTCTCGATATCGACTCGGCAACCGTCAACGTGGCTGGCTACCTGCTAACTCAAGCTGATGGTCGGTTGCGAATGGACGTGATCGGATTCGGTGGCCTGAACATAGCCGGTGATGCGGTTTTTTCCGGTGGAAGCACAGCGGACGCGCTGACTGCTGGCATACTGTCGATCCAAGGGAACTTTGAACAGTGGTCGATCAGTTCGGATATGAGTTTTGCGGCATCGGGTAGCCACACAACATTATTCAACGGTGCATCCACACAAACCATCGACTTCGCGAGTCCCGATTCAGTAGGCGGATCACACTTCAACAACCTGGAGATGCGCCAGACCGACGGTGAGGTCACACTCAACACTCCGGTGTTCGTGGCCAATGCCAACATAATGGACTTCGATATCGCAACCGCCAATCCAGCCATGCTGAACGGCGGCGGGGAGTTCATCGTTGGAGACGGCTTCACGATTCAGTCTGACAACACTGGAGTCACGGTAGAGCCTTATGCGGTGCGAATGGGCGACTACCTGAGCAACCAGGGCACATTCCGGCCAACAGTGGCAGAGTTCTTTGGACCGGGTACGCAGGTTGTGCCGTCAACTGCCGGCGAGATCTACACGGACGTCATCATTTCAGGAGATGACGCCGAGTTTGGGTCGATCGACATCGGTGGGTCGCTTTTGATAACCGGAAACGCCAGCTTCGAATATTATGCGCACACCATGAACATTGTTGACGACCTGATCATCTCGGGCAACGGCACGTTCGAGCTATGGGAATCCACTGTCACGATCGGGGGAGATCTCCGCACTGAAGACTCCGGGATTCTGATGATGAATTGGTCAACGGACGTGCTCGACGTCAACGGGGATGCTGTCTTCGGCGGAGGGAACACCGCCATCTACCTGTCAGAAGGCACGCTAAACGTCGCCGGCGATTTCACGCAAGCGACAGGGGTGAGCGCTCAGTCCTTCGCGCCAGGCCCAAATCACGTCACGGTCCTGGATGGCACCGCTGCTCAAACGGTAGTGTTCGAAAGCCCCACGTTCAACGAATCCAGGTTTGGAGACTTGCGAATCGAGAATACGAGCGCGGGCGGGATTGTGTTGAATTCACCTGTGCTGGTGCGGGATGACTTCCTGACTCCGGCAACCGCCGTCACCAGACACGTGTTCGGCCAGGGCAACACGATCACGACGTATAGCATCGACATTCAAGACGTGGTGTTCGACAACGCGCCGCTGGACATCTTGTACGACTCAGACTACGCGTCGTTCAGCGAGGCGAACAGCGTGACTCTCCAGAACATGGATCCAACAATTTTCCAGATCCAGATTGATCGGGGATCTGGCAGTTTCAACCTCTCTGGTATCACATTCTCCTCACCGTTCACGACAGGGGGATATGTACATCTCGACGGTGTTTTTTGGACAATGATCGTGCAGTCGGTAATGTCTCCTGAGCCAGGGGGGGCGGTCACGACGGTCAACGGCGCCACGTACTGTTGGGATGCGGGGTGCGCGTGACGGCGGCGTAGGTTCGGGACCGCAACACTCCTACCGCCCTACCACCCTACCGCCCTGGGTGATAGCGGGGTCCGGTGCGGTGCCGCCCTGCAGCCCTACGCCCTATTACACCTCCCCCAGCGCCCTATCCAGATCCAAAATCAGATCCTCGTGGTGCTCAACACCAACCGAGATCCTAACCAAACCCGGAGTGATTCCCATCCGTCGTTGATCTTCGGCCGGAATGTCGGAGTGCGTCATGGTACCGGGATGCTCGACCAGGCTCTCCGTACCCCCCAAGCTCACCGCGAGTTTGGCTATCTGAAGTGCGTTCAGAAACCGGAACGCACCCTTCTCACCACCCTCCACCTCGAAAGCGATCAGCGATCCGGGAGCCAAGCACTGCTTCCGGTAAACGCCGTACATCGGATCGTCCTCATGCATGAGACCGAGGTAGTGAACGGATTTGATTTTCTCGTGTTGGGCCAGAAAATCTGCCACACGCTGCGCGTTTTTCATCTGTGTCGTCATGCGCATGTTCAACGTTTCGAGGCTGCGCATGAGCAACCATCCGGTCCAAGGCCCCGCCATTGTACCCATGAACGTGCGAAGCCCGGTAACCTTCGCTAGAAGTTCTTGGCTCCCTAGTGCCGCACCTGCAATCAGGTCACTGTGACCACCTATGAACTTGGTAGCGCTATACACGACGATGTCCGCACCGTGCTCCAGCGGATGCTGGAATACAGGTCCGAGAAATGTGTTGTCCACAATCAGAACCGGTTTGTGATCTTCGGTGGTGAACGTCTTCAACAGCTCAGCAAGTGCTGCTATGTCTACCAGTGCATTGGTCGGGTTTGACGGCGTCTCGACGATCGCAGCGCACACGCGCCTGTCTCCAACACGCTCACGGATCGAGTCCTCCACCTCTGCAATCGGACGACCTGCCACAAACCCCACGGGTGAAATGCCGAACTCGGGCAGAACGTGCTTGATCAAGTAGTCGCTACCCCCGTAAAGGGGCTCACTGAGAATCAGCACATCTCCGGGTCTACCAAACGAAAGCAAGGTCGTGGCAATCGCTGCCATGCCACTTTGAAAGACCGCCGCAGCTTCTGCGCCATCCCACAGTGTGAGCCGATCTTCCAACACCTCCAGATCGGGGTTGTTCAAACGGCTGTAGATGAGGCCCAGCTCCTCCGAAGGTGCCCTCTCCCGCAGACCGTACGCGAGCTCGAAAAACGCCTTGCCTTCTTCCGCTGTTTCGAATGCGAATGTTGAGGTCTGAAAAATGGGTACCTTGACCGCACCCTCCGACAGCTTCGGATCGTACCCGTAACTCATCATCAGAGTCTCGGGCTTCAACTCTTTACCGTCGATATCGCGCTTCTTGTAGTCTTTCACGGCAGCAATCCTTTTCTGGGATACGCGTCAGCTCCAGGCACACAGCATTCTCACGTACCGACATAAACGAAAATACACCAGTCGACGCCCCACAGACAGATCAATCCACCAATCGGTATCCGCGTTCTTAAGCGTGAATCCGCTGCCCACTAACTGCGGAGATACGGTGTGATCGGACCGAAGAGGTACCTGGAGAAACGAAGAGGTCGGTTGCCGTGGTTCACTCCGCCGCGCGAAATTACGGCTGGCAATGAACAACAGATGACTTGGAGGAAGATCCGTATGGCAAAGGTCAAAATCGAATGTCAATTCTGTTCAAAGCTAAATGCCGTAGACCTTGCGAAGCACAATATGGGCCCCAAGTGCGCAGAGTGCGGTAAGCCGTTTCACCTGGACAGGCCTGTTAAGGTCTCCGAGAAGCACTTCGATGCGACTGTTACTCGATCGCCCGTGCCGGTGCTCGTGGATTTCTACGCGGATTGGTGCGCACCGTGCCGCCAGATGGCACCAATCCTGGACGAGATTGCGCGAGATCGGGTCGGGAAGATCCTCGTAGCCAAAGTAGACACCGACGCCGCACCGATGGTCGGCCAACGATACGGCATCAGATCTATTCCGTATTTCGCGAGATTCGAAAACGGCACGATCGTGAAAGACGTCGTTGGTGCCGTCGGCCGCGGAGGACTTCAGACGCTAGCAGGATGATCTGTGCCCTAGCTACCCGAAGCGAACGGGCAGCCTGACGATGAGGGGGAGTGTCAAGCGAAGCGCGCCGTTGGGCCCCGCAGCGCCATCCCGAGCCGCGACGCTCGGCGTGAGGCGCCGGAGTCACCGGCGCTTGCGCCGGGCGGAGCGAGCGAGGGTGCGCGTAGGGGCCCAACGGCGCGCGGAGCCTACCAGCAGAAATAGAAGCCTAACCCGGCAGCCCGTTCTGTATCACATCCTCCATTGCCTCAGCGAACCGATCAACCTCATCAAGCGTGGTGTACACGTTTGGCGTGATCCTGAGGCCTGTGCAATCAGGGTGTCCGATTGCGACAACGAATATTCGGTGCTTGTCCCACAAATGGTTCCGCAAATCGCCTGGCGCGATTCCTTCGATGCCCACGTTGGCAAGACCACCTGCCATCGAAGGATCAAAGCTGGTGTGGAGCACCACACCAGGTTGACCTTCGAGCCGCCTCATCCACCGGTCCCTCAGGTACGTGAGCCGTGCAAACTTTCGGTCGATGCCAATGCCCTGATGGAAGGTGATGGCCTCAGCAATCGCATTGTGAGTGGACGCGGGATGTGTACCAATCTCTTCGAATTTTCGGATGTTGTTGTTCTGTGCCTCACGCGCAGCCATGAGCGGCCAGGTGCTTTCGATCTTGTCCTTACGCACGAACAGGAATCCTGTGCCGCGCGGTGCCATTAACCATTTGTGAAGTGAGCAGCCATAGAAGTCACATTCGAGATCTTGATACGTGAACGGGAAATGAGCGAAAGCGTGTGCGCCGTCCACGATAGTCGTGATTCCTCGCTCACGGGCCATACGGCTGACATCGCCGACCGGGAAGATCTGGCCAGACAGGTTGGTGATATGACACATATGGATCACTTTTGTCCGCGGCGTGATCGCCTGCTCGAACAGGTCCCTCAGATATTCGAGACTCGGCGCGGGAGTCGGGAACGAGACCATCTTGACTGTAATTCCGTCTCGACGCACCCGCTGATCCCACGTCGTGAGCATGCGCCCATAGTCCTGGTCGGTGGTCAGCACCTCGTCGCCGCGCTCTAGATCGAGACCGAACTGAGCATTCTCGAGTGCCTCGCTTGCGTTACGGGTGATCGCCAGCTCCTCGCGGTCACAACCGAACATCCGCGCTAGCTGGGTCCTAACCGACTCTACCTGAGGTTCCAGAACGGCCCACATGTAGTGCACGGGATTCATGTTCTCCATCGTCAGGTACCGTACGAGAGCGTCATGGACGACCTGTGGATTGGGGCAGACTCCGCCGTTGTTGAGATTTACGATGCTGCGGTCGACCATAAACGCCTGCTGGACTGCAAACCAAAAGCTCTCGTCCTGAGCCACCTCCTGAGGTGTTTTGTCGACCACTTTCTCCGATGCTGCAAGGATTCGTTCAAGTCCATCATTCGCGAACACGGGTGGGGCAATCATTGCCGTACCCGCCATCGAGTTCAGGAAATCACGACGGTTGATCACTGGGGACTCCTTTTTTTTTGAGGCTCGGTGAGGTCAGTTCTCGGCGAGTCTGGTCGTTGGGACGTAGGATGTCAAGTATGAAGGGATTGGCCCACAATCACCTTTGGATCAAACCCCACAAACAACCCCGTCTCTACTATTCCGGTATGGGCTTTTAGTGTGCGCTGCATGTCTGCGGGGTCGTCTATGCCGCCTTCGAATTGGCAATCCAAGATGTAGTTGCCTGCCGCCGTTTGGAACGGAACGCCAGTCGAATCGTGTCGCATTACCGGTTCTGCTTGCAGCGACCTTAAGAACGGCTCCAATGTCTTCCAGCCGAACTGAACGACTTCGACGGGGACACGAAACGCCACGGCCAACCGATCCACGATCTTCGTCTCATCCACTATTATCACATACTCCTTGGTCGCTTCGGCCACGATCTTCTCGCGCAGCAACGCACCGCCCCCACCCTTGATGAGATTGCCGTACGGATCTACTTCGTCCGCCCCATCGATGGTGATATCGATCTCCTGATGTTCCTCGAGTGTCGTGAGCGGTATTCCAAGCTCGGTTGCGAGGTCTGCTGTGCGGTGCGACGTCGCAATACCCAAAATGTCTTCGAGTCTGCCATTCGCGATCTCGCGGCCAATGGCTCTCGTTGCGTGGTTGGCCGTCGATCCGGTCCCAAGCCCGACGATCATGCCGGACGTCACGAGCTGAACCGCGCTCTCAGCGGCATCCTGTTTTTGCGCGTCCAGTTGTTGTGCCTTATCACTCATTCTGACGTTCCCCATCGACAACGAGATTGACGGATACTCAACTCAGCAATCTCTTGACTTGCTCCACGACGGCATCGGCAGTTATTCCGAACTCCTCGAACAACCTCTCCTGCGGCGCCGATGCACCAAAACGATCCAAACCGACGACCGCTCCATCCAAACCTACCCACTTGTACCAAGACATCGGATGAGCCGCCTCAACGGCGACTCGTGTTCTGATCTCCGGAGGGAGGACTGCGTCTTGGTACGATTGATTCTGCATAGAAAATATCTCGGCGCACGGCATGTTTACGACTCGCGCAGCGATGCCGACCTCCGCGAGTTTTGCCTGTGCGTCCAGCACAATGGCAACCTCAGATCCCGTCGCCATCAACACAACATCCGGTCGCTTCCCGACTGATTCTGATAGCACGTACGCACCCTTGTCCACCCCGGTTGCCGTCACATCCAGCTTCGACCGATCGAGCGGAGTGAGCTTTTGGCGCGTGAGTGCTAGTGCCACCGGGCCGCCCTTCCATTCGAGCGCCAGCTTCCAGGCTTCGGCAGTCTCTACCGCATCCGCAGGACGGATTACAGTGAGATTGGGGATGGCTCGCAACACAGACAGCATTTCGATCGGTTGATGTGTCGGCCCATCCTCACCAAGCCCGATTGAATCGTGGGTGAACACGTAGACCACGTGGAGCCCCATCATCGCAGCCAGCCGTATCGAAGGCCTCATGTAGTCGGAAAACACCAGGAATGTGCCGCCGTACGGCAGCACTCCACCGTGCAGCGCCATACCGTTCATGATCGACCCCATGGCGTGCTCTCTAACCCCGTAGAAGACGTTGCGTCCTTGGGGTGTCTCAGCACTCAATTGTACCGACTCAGAGATCTTCGTGAGGTTGGATGCGGCGAGATCGGCGGACCCTCCCACCAGCTCAGGTATTACACCAGCTATCGCGTTTATCGTTTTGCCCGAAGCCTGGCGCGTCGCCATGGGTGCTTCGCTTGCGAAGTCCGGCAATGCTGATTCCCAGTTGCTCGGCAACTCGCCTTTGAGACGTCGTTCGAACTCGGCGGCTAGATCGGGATACTCGGTCGCATAGGCTTTGAGGTCTTCCTGCCACACAGCCTCCGCATCCATGCCCCTCTGCTTCGCTGCATCCCAAACCGGACGGGTATCGTCTGGAACGGTGAACGGCTCCGTGTATTGCCATCCCAGATTCTCCTTTGTGAGCTTAACCTCATCCTCGCCCAACGGGGCTCCATGTGCAGCCGCCTTGCCCTGTTTGTTGGGACTCCCATAGCCGATTTGGGTGTGGACAATCATGAGTGAAGGCTCCGAAGTCTCTTTCGCTGCCGTAATGGCCGAATCGAGGGCATGCAGATCATTGCCGTCGTCAACAATCTGGACGTGCCAACCGTACGACTCGAACCGCTTTGCAGCATCATCCGTCACGGAGAGACTTGCGGCACCGTCGATGGTAATCGCGTTGTCATCGTAGATACCGATGAGGTTGCCCAGCTTTAGGTTCCCTGCCAATGAGGCGGCTTCGTGAGAGATCCCTTCCATCAAATCGCCGTCACCCGCCATGAAGTAGGTCCGGTGGTCGAAGAGTGAATGCCCTTCCCTACCGAACGACGCAGCAAGGTGTACCTGGGCGATCGCCATTCCGACCGCGTTGGCAACACCTTGTCCGAGCGGGCCAGTCGTCGTCTCCGTCCCAACCGGATGCCCGCGTTCGGGGTGACCGGGTGTACTGCTTCCCCACTGGCGAAAAGCCTTCAGCTGGTCCAGAGGTAAATCGTATCCGAATGTGTGCAGCAAGCTGTATAACAACGCCGACGCGTGCCCTCCCGACAACACGAACCGGTCACGACCTGGCCATTCGGGGTTGGCCGGATTGAAGCGCAGGTGTCTTCCCCACAACACGTACCCGATCGGCGCCTGTCCCATTGGTGCGCCTGGATGGCCTGAATTGGCCCGCTGAACCATGTCTACTGACAAGAGCCGGATGGTATTGACGCACAGCTGGTCGAGAGCCTCCGAATTAGATACGACTGCTTGAGGCATTTCTTCTCTCCGATGGTGGCAGATGGGTACAATGAGATTGTCAAAAGGCCGGTGCACGATGATACCGCGGCCGAACAGCGCAGGTAGTATAATCCAGCGGAACGGAAAGCCATATTGCCAACGCGACATAACGTTCGTTTTATTCAATCGTCCGCTTCAAATCGATCAACTCTTCAAAGAGAACGACCGCACGTTACAGTGACGGTCGCCGGGTTCAGAGATATGACCAACCACTACAATTCCCGCACTACGATCCAACTCTCCGAGGGAGAAACAAACGTCTACCGGCTCCGGCCGTTGGCCGACGCAGGCCTGGTGGACCTGGACAAGCTACCGTTCTCCATCCGCGTACTGCTCGAGAACGTGCTTCGCCACCACGGTAACGGAGTGGTTACTGACGAGCACGTAAATACCGTCGCAGGCTGGCAACCCGCCCCCGACAAGGGCAAAGAAGTCCCGTTCATGCCCGGCAGAGTGGTGCTGCAAGATTTCACCGGCGTCCCTGCCGTGGTTGACCTCGCAGCCATGCGCGATGCCATTGTGGAACTGGGTGGCGATCCCGACAAGATCAATCCGTTGGTGCCCACCGACCTCGTTATCGACCATTCGGTCCAGGTAGACTACGCTGGCGCACCCGATGCGTTTCGGAAGAACGTCGACATGGAAATGCAGCGCAACAGAGAACGTTACGAGCTTCTCAGGTGGGGCCAGCAGGCGTTTCGGAACTTCCGAGTCGTGCCGCCCGGAACCGGAATCATCCATCAGGTAAACATCGAATACCTCGCCAGCGTCGTGCGTTTAGATCGGCAGAATGGAACCAATGTCGCATTTCCCGATACCGTGGTAGGTACGGACTCGCACACCACGATGGTCAATGGCCTGGGGGTCGTCGGTTGGGGCGTGGGCGGCATCGAGGCCGAAGCCGTCATGCTCGGCCAGCCCTACTTCATGCAGCTACCAGAGGTCGTGGGAATGCGTTTGGATGGGAAGCTTCCGGCAGGTGCCACGGCAACAGATCTGGTGCTCACCATCGTGCAGATGCTGCGTGAACACGGGGTGGTCGGCAGGTTCGTAGAGTTCTACGGCCCTGGAATCGATAGGTTGAGCCTGGCAGATCGAGCCACAATTTCGAACATGGGACCAGAATACGGCGCCACCATCGGATTTTTCCCGGTCGACGCTGAAACGCTTCGATACTTGGAGCGCACCGGACGGCCACCAGAGCTCGTCGAACGAGTCGAGAAGGTCACGAAAGCGTTGGACCTGTTCCGCACAACCGAGTCCCCCGAGCCGGTCTTCTCGAGCACCCTCGAGTTGGACATCAGTACTGTCGAACCATGTATCTCGGGGCCGCGTCGCCCGCAGGATCGCATCCGGTTGGCAGATGCAAAAACCGCATTCTCGGCAGCGATTCCGAACCTCGTTCCGGCGGGTGTAGACCGTGCGAAGGAAGCAGGAGCGTCGCCAAAGGTCGAGATCGAGTTGGACGGCGAACGTATTGAGCTGTCCGACGGCTCCGTCGTGATTGCGGCCATAACGAGTTGCACCAACACGTCCAATCCATCGGTAATGATCGGTGCAGGACTAGTTGCACGAAACGCCGCCGCCAAGGGGCTCAACAGCAAGCCGTGGGTAAAGACGAGCTTGGCTCCCGGTTCCAAAGTCGTGACGGACTATCTGAAGAAGGCGGGACTGCTGGGAGACCTAGAGGCACTCGGGTTCCATGTGGTCGGATACGGTTGCACCACGTGTATCGGCAACAGCGGTCCTCTCGCCGATCCCATCGCGAATGCGATCGAGGAGAACAACCTGGTCGTCGCGTCGGTGCTCTCCGGTAACAGGAATTTCGAAGCTCGTGTTCACGCTCTCGTGAGAGCCAACTACCTCGCATCACCGATGCTGGTGGTGGCCTATGCGATCGCGGGTCACATGGATATCGATATCACGACCGAGCCGTTGGGCCAAGACCAAGACGGCAACGACGTATTCCTCAAAGACATCTGGCCGAGTGCCAAAGAAGTGCAGGAGACCTTGGAGAAGGCTGTTACGCCGGAGTCGTTCAGGAAAGAATACGCAGCCGTGTTCGAGGGCGACGAGGCGTGGCAGAGTATCCCCGTCTCGACGACCGAGGGTGGTCGATTCGCTTGGAACGCGAAATCAACATATATAGCTAACCCGCCCTTCTTCCAAGGCATGGGCAAGGATCCGGCCCCGGTAACCGACATCGAGAATGGACGCGTGCTTGCCTGGCTCGGGGACACTGTCACCACAGATCACATCTCGCCGGCGGGCGCCATACCAAAACAGAGCCCGGCGGAACGTTGGCTATTCGATCAGAACGTTGAACGTGTTGCATTCAATACGTTTGGATCGCGCCGCGGCAACCATGAGGTGATGATGCGTGGCACCTTTGGGAATATCCGTATCAAGAACAAGCTCGTGGAAGGCAAGGAGGGAAACTGGACCAAGTACGTGCCCTCGAGCGAAGATATGAGCATCTATGATGCGGCCATGAAGTACGAACAAGACGGCACGCCGCTACTCGTACTCGCCGGCAAGGAATACGGAACCGGCAGCTCGCGCGATTGGGCTGCCAAGGGTACCGCATTGCTGGGGATACGAGCGGTCCTTACGGAAAGCTACGAACGCATTCACCGCAGTAACCTCGTCGGAATGGGTGTGCTTCCACTGCAGTTCCTCAACGGCGACAATGCCGAATCGTTGGGCCTAGATGGAACAGAAATCTTCCATATAGGAGGCATCGCCGATGGGCTGACTCCTGGATGCAACCTGCACGTCACCGCGACTCGCGACGACGGGTTCAAAGCTGAGTTCGACGTATTGGTGCGTCTCGACACGCCGGTCGACGTGGAGTATTACAAACATGGAGGCATTCTTCAGTACGTCCTGAGACAGTTGGCCTAGCGTCTCAGAGCGAAACCCAAGTTGCCCCCATCGCCCGACGCGATGGGGGCAACATTGAGTTTAGTCCTTATCTTCCGTTGCCATGTCGTTCAACATTCCCGAAGGTGAGTTGATTGTCCGAGCCAGTCGAGCCGGTGGGCCGGGCGGACAGCACGTAAACCAATCAGCGACCCGGGTCGAGGTACGTTGGAACGTGGCAGAGAGCCCTAGTCTGACGGAGGAACAGAGAGAGCGCCTGTTGGATAAACTCAGCAGCCGAATCGATTCCAAGGGTGTCCTGCGCGTAGTGGCTGACGAACGCCGCAGCCAGCTTCGTAACCGGGAAGCAGCGGTCGAGCGGCTGAACGACATCGTGCGGGAGGCATTGAAAACTCCCAAGCCTCGAAAGAGGACCAAGCCTCCAGCCTCCTCCAAGAGAAAGCGCCTCGAAGAGAAACGCAAGCGGGGTGAACTGAAGCGCCAACGCCGACCTGTAGGCCGGGACGAATGACAGATCGGCTTCTCGCGACAGCGCGGTTCTTCACCAAACAGCGCGGCGGGGTCGAACGTCGGTGGGACCTCGTCGTCAGATCGGCCGGCGTTGCTGCTCTGCTCGGGATCCCTATCGTCATCATCTTCCCCCGGTCCATACCACTGGTTTGGCTGGCGGTGCTTTCGATACCGGCTAACAGCCCACTCAGTCCCATCATTCCAGCGGCATTCGAGCCACTCATCATGGAGGCCGCGAAGTACGAAAAAGCCATCTGGGTTACGCTCGTGGCCCTCTCGGCGTACATGTACATGGAATACCTCAACTGGCATGCCTATGCCTGGGTGCTCAGCCGCCGCGCACTCAAGGGACTCAGAGCACACAGGTTGATTCAGCGAAGTCTCAGGTACTTTGCCTTCGCTCCATTTGGAACGGTCATCTTTTTTGCTTTTACGCCCATGCCGTTCTGGGCAATTCGGACGCTCGCGATACTCGACAGCTATCCCGTCAGAAAATTCATGACGGCCACCGCAATTGGGAGGTTCCCGCGCCTGTTCTTGTACGCATGGTTGGGGGCAACATTCCGGATACCCACACTCGTGTTGGTCGGCGTAATCTTCGGGACGGCGGCAATAGTAATCGTCTACAAGCTGTTGCAAGGAAAGCGACTGCTCTCCGACACCGTGATCGATGTAGCCGAAGAGCCATCGGATTGTGACGGAGGCGCTAGTTCCAGGGCAACAGACGCTTGAGATAGTCCATATGATCCGTCAGCATCTCCTTTTTTGTCTTCTCCGTAGAGGCGCGGGTGCTGATATAGCAGGCACCGCATGTGTTGTGCGCGGTAAACTCACGTTGCATGGTGCGATGATCATCGAAGTATGCCATCACCGCCGCACATGGAGTTAGCCTGCCGTCGGGGTTGATCACGAGGAACTTCTTACCCGCCTGACATCCTTTCCTGTAGCCGGTCACAAGAAACTCGTAGTACTTCCAGAGCGCTCCTTCCCCGGTGTACACCGGTTTCCCTTGCCGCTTGAGATCGACGACTTCCTGGATTATGCGTTTGAGGTCTTCCTGGTTCCCGTTATCACCAACCAAACCTTCCGATTCGTCCGTCCGCATGGCCGAATAGGCTGAGAAGTTGATTTGGACACCCCAACGCTCCGCGAGCCCGACGAGATTTGGCAGTTCTTTGTAGTTCCATGCGGTTATGCAGCAGTTGAGCGACACATCGTTGTCGTCTCCAAGCCTGGTACACTCAGGCACGACCCTGTTCATACGATCGAATAGCCCAGGAATGCGCCTGAATTCGTCATGACGCTCATCGGGGAAATCGATCGATAGCGACAACTGGTGCATTCCCGCTTCTTTGAGCTTGAGGAACCGTTCAGGAGTCAGTTGCGACGCATTGGATACAACGACCATCAGCGGGAGACCGCCAGGGTTGCCCATCGCTCTGAGAATCTCGTACACGTCCTTGCGTATGAGTGGTTCACCTCCGGAGAGGTGTGACACAACGGGGTTGAGTTCCCTGCATATGGCGGCGTATCCTTCGGGGCCGAGTCGAGTTTCCTTTATGGGGCCGCCCAGGTTGCAGTGCCAACAGTTTGCCGTACAGGAATGTGTAATCTCAAAAGAGACCGAGAGAGGATATTTGCGCCACCAGTTCCACGCTCCTCTCGCAAGCATTTTGAGCATCATCGGTTTCGATATATTCATTGAATCCTCGGAAGACGCACAAAAAACACGGGGGGACGCCAAAATATCCGGCGCCACCAACACCGTGAAAGAATGTACCGAGCCACAGTTGTCGACGGCAAGCACGGTCTCGACAGGGCTCAGGAGTGATTGTATGACCAGGAAGTGTCCCGCCTGCGGGGCGGAGCTCGAACCGCTAGCAGTCAGATGTAGCTGTGGGCATGAAATGCCTGAGGCACATGGCGTACGCTGTTCTGACCCAGACGCGCCACTCTGCGGCATATGTGGCAAGGCGATCCAATTGATGGACCAACGCTGCCCGCATTGCGGAGCTGAAGGCTACCCGGCAATGCGGCCGCGCCGTGGCAAGACCAGCAAGGGGGCGCCGGAGTAGGGGCGGTACGGCGGGCAGGCGGACAGGCGG
>CAYTDU010000018.1:17930-20478 GCA_964436395.1 uncultured Gemmatimonadaceae bacterium
GACCAGCAAGGGGGCGCCGGAGTAGGGGCGGTACGGCGGGCAGGCGGACAGGCGGTAAGGCGGACGGGCGGTACCCAGCCCCACCACACCCCGATGCAGCATATGTCTCCCTCTCCAGCTACCTCTCTCCACCGTAGTGGTAGTCCAACAACACCCCGATCCGCGGGTCGCGAAACAGCTGAGCGCCCGGGACGGTCAACACTTGTGGCCTGGGCCCCGGTTGCCCGTCGGGACCGTCCACTCCAGCGGATCCATCTGCTCCCGCCGCTCCGGCTGCTCCATTGCTGCACCTTCGTGTCCCGGAGATACCCTGACCGCCTTCGCCTCCGGCCCCTCCTTTGCCCGGAGGCCCTCCCTTACCACCAGGACCCGCGCTGCTGTACGCTTCAACGAGGCCCGCGAGCAGAGGTTGTTCCTCCGGCACCATAATGGTGATGTGACCTCCCGGCCCTCCGGCACCACCAGGCCCACCATTGCCTCCAGCCCCTCCAGCCCCTCCCGTTCCCGCCGGACATCCGTCCGTTCCCTTCGCTCCGTCTGCGCCCTTCGTACCGGCGACACCCATGCCACCCGCGCCTCCTAATGTTTCAACGATCAGCCAATCTGCGTGCGGCATATAGCTCGCGTCCGCGAACACATAAAACGGCGGCGCTTCTCCAACCTCCACTCCCGCCACGAGAACTTCGTCGTAGAACGGCGAACTCAGAACGTCCAACCGGACCGTTATATCCGGTCCAGGTCTGCCGATCTGACCACGGCTGCCGCGTTGCCCGTGAAAGGAATACGCGTTCCTATCGCAGGTGTAAGCAGGTTCAACGACATGCGATACGCTGAGCGAAGGGTTAGCGCGCATGAAAACATTCAGGCGAAAGCCGTTGACAACGCTAACGAGTGGATCGTTGTGCGTAGCCCAACTGCCGTCGTTTCTGGGAGTCGCTTCGGGACTGTGTCGGTTTAGGAAGACCACGTGGAGCGGGGGCGGATAGTCCTCATCATAATGCGTCTCGAACGGGATGATCGCACCGTCGTCGAGCACGGCATCGTATGTGGCTCCAATGACGTTGCCCGGACACACGCGACCGTCCGCTACATGCATGCGTATTTCCGTGATCCTGCCCACCAGTCCGGGATCGGGCGCGTAGTCTGGAGGTGGTTTGTTGGAGCAGGCAGCCGATACACCCAAGAGTACCGATAATAGCAGCGTGTTCTTTTGCATGGATCTTCCCTCGATTGCCGTTGCCGAACAAGCTCCTGCTCAGCCGCCCCTAGCATGCATCTCGTGATGCAGCCTTGCGTACCTGCCAATCGAACGTCTAAAAGCGCCCCTATCGGGTAGCAGCAAGCGTTCCTCTGCTCCCCTATCTTCGCGCGCGGCCCACGTGGTCCTGATCACATCCGCAACGCGTTCATCATCGGCCGACGATCTCAAGTGGTCTTTAAGGTTCACGCCGTCAATCGCGTAGAGACACATAAACCACATGCCATCGGCAGTCAGACGACACCTGTCGCACCGCTCGCAAAACGGTGTGGTGGTCGACGCGACTATACCGAATGTGGTCCCGTCGGGCAAGGAAAATCGGGTTGCCGGCGCACGAATGGCGTATTCACTGTCCGGCACAACAGGTTCTACTGAGCCGTAGTAAGCTCCAACCAGTTCGAGGATCTCGGTCCGCGGAACTACTTCATCCATGGACCACTGGGTTGCACCACCGACATCCATATACTCGATGAAGCGTATTTCGATTCCTCGGGCCTTCGCGAACTCCAAGAGATCGATCAACTCGTCATCGTTGAATCCTCGCATCACGACGGTGTTGAGTTTGGTGCCTGAGAATCCCACGGCGCCCAACGAATCGATGCCCGCCAAAACGTCTCCATGACGTGAGCTTCGAGTGAACTCTTGGTAACGGTCAGGTCGTAGAGTATCGAGGCTCACGGTCACTCGCGACAGCCCGGCCGCGAGAAGAGATTCGGCGTGACGTTCGAGCAGAACGCCATTGGTGGTCATGGCGAGGTCTCCGATCCGCGAATCTCGTGCAAGCAACTTGACCAGCTCGACGATGTTGCGTCGCACCAACGGCTCTCCTCCAGTGATGCGCACTTTTGTGACGCCTAAGTCCGCAAAGATCTTCACTAGGCGAGCCGTCTCCTCCAACCTGAGGATCGATTTATGCGGCAGCCACTCATACTCGTCCTCAGGCATGCAGTACCGACAGCGGATGTTGCATTTGTCGGTAACTGATACGCGTATACTGCTCAACGGCCGATTGAGACGATCAAAGAGTATGGTGGAGTTGCGATCTGGCTGCATGACGGCTGAACTTAGGGATGAACGAACGAGCGCGGTAGTGGTCAAGGAGGCCGCACCTGCCATTCCTGCAGGTGTCGGGCGTCAACTGTCCTCAAAAAAGGACACTCAACAGGTGTGTGTCTGCCACAGTACCAGCCATTGTGGCATTTCTCAGCGTTCCAAACTTTACTGTTTCGGACCATCGTCCGATAACTGCAATTACGTCTAGCAGTTGCAAACTAGCCTATTCCATTGCGA
>CAYTDU010000019.1:0-15935 GCA_964436395.1 uncultured Gemmatimonadaceae bacterium
CAGGCAGATGCGCAGCTAGAGGGATCCAAGCGGCCGAGTAGAATTTCCGCAACCATATCGTGGGAAGTAACGGGGTCCGCATATGGATTACTTGCTGACTGACGAACAACAGATGATCAAACACCTCTGCGACCAGATCGCCGAGGAGCAGATCAAACCGATTGCCGCCAAATACGATGAATCGGGCGAGTTCCCATGGGACATCGTCAGAATGTTGGCCCAAGCAGACGTATTCGGCGTCTTCATTCCCGAAGAGTATGGCGGAATGGGTGGTGGTGTAATGGAGATGGCGCTGGTGACGGAGGCGCTTTCTTGGGGGTGCGGAGGAATCGCGCTTGCTTTCGGAGGCACTGGTCTCGGCACAGAACCGATTCTCCTGTACGGCAACGAAGAACAGAAGTCCCGGTACCTGCCGGAGATAGCGGCCGGAAAGACTTTGGCCGCATTCGCGATCACTGAGGCGGACGCCGGTTCCGACGCCGGTAACATCCGCACGTCTGCCGACAAAGATGGCGATTTCTATGTGTTGAACGGCACCAAACAGTGGATCACCAATGGCGGTGAAGCCGACATATACACCGTTATTGCTATGACGGACAAAGACAAGGGTGCAAGAGGCGCGAGTGCTTTCGTAGTAGATAAGAGCATGCCTGGTGTTAGTTTCGGCAAGAAAGAAAATAAGCTTGGCATACGCGGCTCGACCACGCGCGAAGTGATTTTGAACGACGTACGCGTGCCGAAAGAAAACCTCTTGGGACGGGAAGGTCTCGGCTTCATGGTTGCCATGAGGACGTTCGACCAGTCGCGGCCCGGGGTGGCGGCGCAAGCGGTGGGGATTGCCCAGAGAGCGCTAGACGAGGCTGCGCACTACGCGCGCATTAGACGCCAGTTTCGTCGCCCGATTTCATCATTTCAAGGGCTGCAGTTCAAACTTGCGGACATGGCCATTCAGGTGGAGGCCGCGCGTGCGCTCATTTACTCGGCCGCCCGCGCTATCGATGCAGGTGTGAAAGACATTTCCAAGGCGTCCGCGATCTGCAAGACGTTCGCGTCGGATGCCGCAATGAATGTCACGACAGAAGCGGTGCAGATATTCGGCGGCTACGGGTACATGAAGGAGTACCCGGTCGAGAAGTTGATGAGAGACGCGAAGATCACGCAGATCTACGAGGGCACCAATGAGGTGCAACGCGGCGTCATCGCGTCGAAGCTGCTGAAGGAGAACAGAGCCAGGTTCGGAGACTGACGGTGAAACTACACATTGCGATCGCACTGGGTCTCGTAGCCGGTTTGCTGTTGGGTCTGGCGGCCTCTGCAACCGAGTCGCCATTCCTGATGTGGATTGCCAACTCGGTTGAACCCTTCGGAACGGCGTTCGTGAACCTGTTGAAGATGGTTGTGATCCCTCTAGTCGCCGCAGTGATATTCGTCGGCGTCGCGTCGCTAGGCGACCTTAGGAAGCTAGGCCGGATGGGTGCCGTCACCATGATCTTCTTCGCCGTGGCTGCGGTGATTGGTGTGTTGATGGGCATGGGTTCAATGAAGGTGTTGCTGCCGCTTGCTAGCGAAGCGGCGGCAGACGCCGTTACCTCCACGGTGGAAGCCCCCGCTTTCCCCAACATCGTTGAGTTCCTGCTGAGCCTCATACCCACCAATCCATTCCAAGCGGCAGCCGAAGGCACGTTGCTCCCACTGATCGTTTTCATCGTGTTGTTTGGTGCTGCTGCCGGTGTATTGCCAGAAGACGACCGCGACCGCCTGCTCACGCTCGCGAGTGCAGTCGCGGCCGCCCTCGTCAAACTCGTGAATTGGATTCTTTGGGTGGCCCCGATCGGTGTCTTCGCTCTGGCCGCGCCTGTCACAGCACGAGCTGGATGGGCCATGTTGCAGAGTCTATTGGCCTTTGTGCTGGCCGTCGTGGTAGGCCTCGTCGTCTACATTGCGCTGGTGTACGTCCCAGCGGTGAAATTCTTGGCTGGCATGCCGGTTGGGAAGTTCCTCAAGGGCTGTCTGACGCCCCAAGCAATCGCGGCCGCAACGACATCTTCGCCTGCCACGGTCCCCGCAATGCTCGAGGCGGCCAAAACTGACCTCCAGGTCTCCCCCCCCGTTGCGAGTTTCGTGATTCCGCTGGGCGCCGCTCTGGGGCGCGGTGGAGCCGCACTCTTTCAGGGTGCAGGTATCGTCTTCTTGGCATGGCTCTACAGCGTGTCTCTAGCCGCATCAGGGGTCGGCGGAGCAGTGCTTGCGACTTTCATTGTTTCATTCACTGTCGCTAGCGTACCGGGAGGCAGTGTGCTGAGCATGGTCCCGGCACTTGGAACAGTTGGCATCCCGATTGACGGACTTGCGGTGCTCCTCGGTGTCGATCGCGTGCCAGACATGGCGCGAACCGCCACGAACGTGACGGGGACACTCACCGCCACAGTCGTCGTCGATCGGATCGAGCAGAGGTTGGAGAGTAGACAAGGATGAAACTCTACGCCTGGGTCGCCATCGGTCTCGCCGGAGGCCTTTTGCTCGGACTAGTGGCGGCGCTGACCGGATCCGAGTTTCTGCTGGCCTTTGCCATCGGTATCGAGCCAATCGGAACGGCGTTCGTGAACCTTCTCAAGATGGTCGTCATCCCATTGATCGTGGTGATCATCTTCGTCGGAGTCGGAACTTTAGGTGACCTCCGGAAACTCGGACAGCTAGGGCTTCTGACGCTCCTGTTTTTCGCGGCGACGAGCGCTGTCGGGATTCTGATCGGCATGGGAGTCATGCAGTTGTTCCTACCGTTGGCGAACGAAGCGGCCGCACAAGCGATCACACCGGCCTCGGCAGAAGCCCCCGTTCTGCCAGGGATAGTCGAGTTTTTGCTGAGTCTCATTCCAACGAACCCATTTGAAGCCGCAGCCGAAGGAACGCTGCTGCCACTCATCGTGTTCACCATATTCTTGGCGGCCGCGACCGGTGCTTTGCCGGCAGACGAACGCGATAGGCTGCTGTCATTGGCGAACGCAATAACCGCTGCGCTCGTGAACCTCGTTCACTGGATCCTCTGGTTAGCACCTGTGGGCGTGTTTGCGCTCGCCGCGCCGGTAACCGCTCGAACCGGGTGGGCCATGCTGCAAAGCCTCGGCGCATTCATACTCGCAGTGTTCGTGGGGCTCACAATCTTCATCGGCCTCGTTTATTTGCCGCTCGTGAGGTTGCTCGGCGGCATGCGAGTGGGGCTGTTTCTAAAGGCGAGCGTAAACCCTCTGATCATCGCGGCCACGACCTCGAGTACTGCCGCAACCGTCCCTGCGATGCTGGAAGCGGCGGAGAAGGAACTAGAGCTTTCACGCGCGGTGACGAGTTTCGTGATTCCCCTGGGAGCCGGGATCGGCCGAGCCGGAACAGCTCTGTTTCAGGGCGCCGGAGTGGTGTTCTTGGCATGGTTGTTTGGTGCACCGCTTGTGGCAGCGGGAATCGGCGGCGCGTTGCTCGCAACGTTTATCGTATCGTTCACCGTGGCTGGCATTCCGGCTGGAGGCGTATTCAGCCTCGCTCCGGCCTTGGGCAGCGTTGGTGTGCCTCTCGACGGCTTGGGCATACTCTTGGGTGTCGATCGGATTCCCGACATGGCGCGCACCACGACAAACGTTGCCGGCATCCTCGCCGCCGCCGTCGTGATGGACAAAGTCGTAGGTTCTGAGGATGCTATTCCGTCTGGCGGCTGACGCCGTCGTCCTGATTCACCTCGCGTTCATATTCTTCGTTTGCTGCGGCGGGTTCTTCGCTTGGCGTTGGCGGAGAGTGGCGTGGTTTCACGTACCCGCAGCTATCTGGGGCGCGCTCATCGAGTTCGCCGGGTGGATCTGCCCGTTGACACCTTTCGAGAACAAGCTGCGAGCGCTCGCGGGCGGAGCCGGATACCAAGGTGGATTCATTGATCACTACCTGATCCCGGTGATTTACCCGGAGCGGCTCACCTTTAGTATGCAACTGGCCTTCGGCACTCTCGTGGTTATTCTGAACGCATTCGCTTACGCGGTATACTTCAAAAGACGTAGCAGCCGTCGCACGACTTACGTAAACAAGAGCAAGCGATCAAAGAGATACCCACAATGACAAACTCATCCAAAGTTCCACTCATCCCGCGTGAAGTGTTATTCGGAAACCCCGACCGGGCGACACCCCTGATTTCCCCGGACGGAAAGAGGATGGCATACCTCGCTCCGGTTGACGACGTGTTGAACGTGTGGGTGGGCACCGTCGGCGAGGACGACTACCGTCCCGTAACCCACGACACCGACCGTGGCATTAGGGTCCATTTCTGGGCTCACGACGGTCGGCACCTGCTCTACCTGCAGGACACCGGTGGCGACGAGAACTGGCGCCTCTTCAGTGTGGATCTCGATTCGGGAGAGGAAGACGACCTGACACCTTACGACGGCGTGCAGGTGCAGATCATCTACCACGACAAGCGCTTCCCCAACGAGATCCTGATCGCGATGAACAAAGAGGACGAACGCCTCCACGATGTGTATCGCCTCGACCTGACAACGAAAGACCTGGAATTACTTGCCAAGAACCCCGGCAACGTAGCGGGTTGGGTAGTGGATGCGGACATGCAGGTGCGAGGTGCGCTGGCTTCCACGCCGGAGGGCGGGTTCGACCTCTTGATTCGCGATGCGCCGGGAGACGAGTGGCGGACTCTCGTGTCGTGGGATGCCGATGACGCTCTCACGAGCAGCCCGGTCGGTTTCTCCCGCGACGGAAAACGGCTGTACCTTCTCGACTCGCGTGGCGCCAACGCGGCTCCACTGATCGAATTGGACTTGGCCTCAGACCAAACCAAGGTCATCGCGCAAGACCCGCAGTACGATGTGGCAGATGTGACGCTCCACCCCGATACCTACGAGGTCCAGATGGTCTCCTTTGTTAAGGCGCGGGTGGAACATCAGGTCCTCGACCAGTCGATCGCACAGGATGTGAATGAGATCGCGAAGCTCGGTGACGGAGACTTCGGGATCTACAACCGGACCGACAGCGACGACGTCTGGCTCGTCGGATTCACCGAAGACGATCAGCCTTTTTCGTACTACGCTTACGATCGCGAGAAGAAGCAGGGAACGTTTCTGTTCCACAACCGCCCCGATCTCACGGAGTACTCTCTGGCCAAGATGAATCCGATTGGGTTCACGGCGAGAGACGGCTTGAGCGTTCACGGCTATCTGCACCTGCCGAAGGGATCGAGTGGGAAGGACCTGCCGATGGTACTGAATGTGCATGGCGGGCCGTGGCATCGCGACACCTGGGGTTACGAGCCGGAGGGTCAGTGGCTCGCGAACCGCGGTTACGCTGTGCTGCAGGTGAACTTCCGGGGATCCACGGGATACGGGAAGGATTTCCTGAACGCAGGGGACCGCGAGTGGGGCGGCAAAATGCACGACGATATGGTGGACGCTGTGCAATGGGCCATCGACGAGGGTATAGCAGATCCCAAGCGCATTGCGATTTACGGAGGCTCTTACGGCGGGTACGCAGCCCTGGCTGGAGCGACGTTTACACCTGATCTGTTCAAGTGCGCGGTCGACATTGTCGGGCCGAGCAACTTGATCACATTCATCGAGACCATTCCCCCCTACTGGTCCACGTATCTGGCCATGTTGCACAAACGGGTGGGCAATCCGGAAACTGAGGCTGATTTCCTGAAGTCGCGATCGCCTCTCTTTAATGTGGACAAGATCAAGATCCCGATGCTGATAGCACAGGGTGCCAACGATCCGAGGGTCAAACAAGCGGAGTCCGAACAGGTCGTGGCAGCCATGAAAGAGAAGGGCATCGACTACGAATACATGTTGTTCCCGGACGAAGGGCACGGCTTTGCGAAGCCGGAGAATCGTCTGCGGTTCTATGCTGCGGCCGAACGGTTCCTGGCCAAGCACCTGGGAGGCCGAGCGGAGTAGCAGCGGCCTGCAAATTGGCGCTTTGTGACGCGGCTCACTGGCGCACATACGCGGACAAGTGATACGTTAGGCTCGCCATGGCCTATTGCGTTGAATGCTCCGCTTCGGTCCCGGATGATGCCACACATTGCCCGACATGTGGGGCGAATCTGGAGGCGACGCAACAGGTAGAGCCAGAAGTAAGACAACGGCCCGAGTTGGACCTCGATCGCCTTCAAGCCACACTGAGTGCTTCCCTTTCCCCTACCTACGACGTCTTGAGGCCGATTGGTCGCGGAGGGATGGGGGCGATCTTCCTAGCCAAGGAACCCGCACTCAAGCGTTTGGTGGCGGTGAAGGTGCTCGCGCCTCAATTGGCCGCCGACCCCAATGCCCGGGCCCGGTTTGAGCGAGAGGCGCGGGCTGCAGCGGCGATTTCACATCCAAATGTCGTACGGGTGTTCGCGGTTGGCGAGACAAAGCGGACGAAACTTCCCTACATCATTATGCAGCACGTCGACGGCCCGAACCTGGAGGAATGGCGGCTGCGGCGCGGGCGGCTCAGCGAACGGGAAGCCAGGCGAATCATTGGTGAGGTAGCTGCCGCCCTGGAGGCCGCGCACGAAAGAGGACTCGTACACCGCGACGTCAAACCCAGCAACGTGTTGTTGGAGTCCGAGACCGGCCGTGCCTTCGTAGCCGATTTCGGTGTGAGCGCCGCACTCTCGGATGCAGGGGAGGAAACGCGACTCACCCAGACAGGGGCGATATTGGGCACCCCTACCTACATGAGCCCGGAACAATCGGCCAACAATCCGATCACGGCTACCTCCGATGTCTACAGTCTAGGGGTAGTGGCATACGAGCTGTTGACCGGTGAACTACCCTTCAGCGCCAATTCACCCATGGGATGGGCTGCCGCACATCTCCACGATACACCTACACCTACCGCAGAATGTCGCCCGGAGATCTCACCCGCACTCGCCCAACTCGTAGACAGCTGTCTAGCGAAATCACCTGGCGAGCGTCCCAGTTCGGAGGAGATAGCCCGCGGGTTGCTCCCTTCGCTCGAGACCGAGATTGAATGGCCACCGCCGGGATTGCAGTGGCTGTTGGGCCGGGCGAGATTCATTAACCGGCTGGCTTTGATTGCGGCAGCCGGCGCGGCAGTAGCGACACTCGCCTGGACCTTTGTGCCCGACATCCTGATGGCGTGGGTCGATTGGCTGCGGCGTTTCGAAATCTCACCGAACCTTCTGGCTTCAAACGACCAGACACAGCCCGGTGTTTCGAATACCGCCGTTCTGGCGATGTTCCTGTGGCAAGTGGCACTCACTGTGGGCCTGGTCATGTACGGTGCCGCCGGACTTGCTTTCTTGAGTTCCGCTTCCCGAACCACTGAACGCGCGTTTCGACAGCGATCTCTGGGCTGGAGAGTCAAGACACTCATAGACATCGCCGTCGACTACGACGGACGCTCCGGTCTGGTTGTCGCAGGTACGGGTGACTTTGTTTCGTTCAGAGACTCCCAACGTAGGAACGTGCTTTGGGCGCGACGAGGCGCTAGCGCCGCCTTTGCTGCCGGTTCGACATGGATTATTGCGGCATTTGCGATCCGTACTGCGCTGCTGGTGTTGGGTCTCTCGGCTTCGGAGGCAAAGAATACGCTGCTCGGCACCTTCGATTCATTGCTAATCCTCGCGCCGGGCGGGCTACTGCTTTTGTGCGGGCTCGGATTCAGGCTCTGGGAAAAACAAATACTCGGCAAGCTGGGCCGGCGACAGTCTTTCGACGCGGAGCCGGACGACGTCGCCAGGTGGTACGAAAGCGTGCGAGTGGAAGATGCCATGCCCGCCTCTTCGCTGAGCTGGAGGCAGGATAGGCTTGGCGTATGGGGAATGCGCCTCGCTCGGCTCGGTCTGTTCCTGATACTGCCTATCGTCGCATTTGCTCTTGCACTTGGGGCCTTGGCCACGTTGACCGCTGGCAGGTTCTCTGAACGGTTCGGTGCTGGAGCCACCGAGTTGCTGGCGATGCAAGATGCAATCAGCCGCGAGGATCCCATAGGGAGGTCACGGTCGACATGGGCTCCGTACCTGCCACGTTCAGAATCTGTAGCTGGAAAACTGGCACCCGAGTGGCTGAGACGGTTGCGATTGAACCTGCGCGATCCTGAGGCGATTTCGGCGTACGGAGTCGCTATTGCCGACTTCTTTGAGTGGAACGCCGCTGAACGGCGTACCATCACAGAGGCGGCATTTGTGCGTGCGTTGGGAGGCGAGATCCCGTCGGACACACTGGAACTGCTGGAGTTCCTCGCAAACCACCCTCGCACATTGCTACTTCGACGCCTGGCGGCAGTGCCGATCGTAGACATGTTTGACTATTCGAGTAGAGACGACTCGGCAGGATCGGCTCCGCTCAGATCGCTGGCGATGACCGTAACTGAGGCCGCACGTGCGAACGTATTGGCAGCGGTGTTCGAGGCGTCGCAAGGCAACGTGGAGATGGCCGCGATGCGTTTGGGCGAAAACGCAGCCATCGGCGAGCATCTATTGCAGACTCCAAGGGTAGCAGCCAATCGCCTCGCATTGAGCATTTTGAGGAACCAGGCGTTGTACCCTCTCGCGTCGCTGGAGCGCGCACTAGGAAACGTCAATCGCGCCGCGCAACTCGAAAGAGCGGCCGAACAGGTACGAATCAGCCAGCGGTTCGGAAATGCGGCGGCACTGACCCCTGACACCGAAAACTTGGACCGTTTCATAGCAGCCGTAACCGATGAACGCGTCCCGATCGGTTACCGCACGTTGTGGCTCCGACAAGGGTGGGCCGGCCTATGTGCCCATCCACGCGAGATCATACTCGGCCCTTCTTCCGATCGACAGGCCGTGATGGCCGAGGTTACCGAAGCCATGACCGACAGTCCACGTGTTACGCAGGACGCTGAGCTATTCGAGGCTTCTTGGCGATGGCCCGTCACGACAGCGATGCGCGGGGCGCCCAGCTCGCCGGATGAAGTGCGCCTCGAAGACAGGCTGTTGATGGGTACCATACTCCGAGTTTTTTCGTGCGCCGTTCCGGCAAACCCTTTCTGAGCGGCGGCAAATTCCGATCACCCACGGCTGACGATACACAATGTCTCAACAGATCCACTTCGAATATCACCGCCCCGGCATCGGGATGACCGTTTACGAAGAACTTCTGGTACTCGATCGACCCGACGTCAAGGTGCTGCTCCAGAAAGACTACTCAGGTCCCGCGGTGGACGTGGGAGGCTCACGCATACTAGATAGTGGTGCACCGATGGTCTGGTTCGTGTTCCCCAATTCCTGGCACGACATCGGGAGGTTCCACTTGAACGACGGAACTTTCACCGGGTGGTACACGAACCTGTGCAAGCCGGTGCAATTCGACGGACACACGTGGATAGGCAACGACCTGTTTCTGGACCTGTGGCAGTTTGCCACGGGCGACCCTGTCTGGTTGGATGAAGAGGAGTTCGATGAAGCGGTGCAATCGAAATTGATCGACAAGCCGCTCCAGAAACAGATTCTCAATCAACGCGCTCTGATCGATATGCAGGTCAAGCTTGGCGCATGGCCGCCTCCTGTGGCTAGAGACATCGACCTCGCACAAGCGGAGGCTCTACTGGGCACCGAAATCTTCTGATAACTGACGCATTTAATCGATGCAGTAACCTCGCCTACCCAACCATACAGTGAGCCTGTCACCAACCAGACAGGTTCATGCTGCTCAATACCTTGAGTTCAATCCGCACGGTAGCGGATATCTCAACGCTCTTCTCGACCCTTGGGTACTCAGAGGAAGATCTGGCGTATTCCGGAGACGTTTTGACCGTCGCCAGATGGAAGGCCTTCAAGGTCGTTGCGTCTGAAGGATCGTGCGCCCGGGAAGTTGTTCGTGCGCTGGCTTTGGAACTTGCACGAACCGCCGAGCGCGCCCTAGCTGTGGCACTGGGCCAGAGCCGGGAGCTGGCAATCGCCGCTCCGCGGTTTGGCCAACCGGGCATAACCAAGGTGATGGTCGTGTCGCTCGACAGTCCCTCCGGATTTGCCACGGAGCAACTCGAGCGGCTGCGACCAAAACGCACGTCGACGGCTCTTTCTCATGCTCTATCCGTAGTAGAGGTCTTGAGTAGCGAAGCGGTGGGAGAGCACTTTTTCACGGAATACAAGATTCACCTCGAACGAATGGCAGCGTCTATCGACCGGCGCAGATCCGTTGCGGACCGCCGTATGGTCGCTCTGCTCTGCTTGTCACGCATCTTGTTTCTGTACTTCGTGCAGGCTAAGGGTTGGCTCGATTGTCGATCGGACTATCTAAAGCACCATCTCGATACCTCCCTGGCTCGGCGCCGCAATTTCCATCGGCAAGTGCTGCACCCTCTCTTCTTTGGTACGCTCAACATGCCTCCTGAACGCCGGCGCAGCACGACCGCTTTGGGCATTATCCCCTATTTGAATGGTGGTCTGTTCGAGACTCACGCAGCAGAGCGGCGCATTGGCCCAACTCACTTTCCAAACCACCTATGGCGGGACGTTTTCGACAACCTGTTCGAGCGTTTCAGGTTCACGGTTCGAGAAGACGATGAGGTCGATGCAATAGCGCCTGACATGCTCGGTCGCGTTTTCGAGCGTCTAATGAACGTCGACGAGCGTCACGACACCGGCACTTTTTACACTCCTGAACCAGTTGTACGCCAGGTCGTGACCGCAACGATCGAGGCTGCTTTGCTCGTGCACCTCCCTCGACCAGTAGTTGGTAAGCTCGTTGCCGGAGACATTGTCACGGGCAATGACGCCCGAAAGGCCAGCCGCGTACTCGCCGCACTGAAGGTGTTAGACCCGGCAGTCGGATCCGGCGCTTTCTTGCTCGGTGCGTTGCACGTCTTATCGAAGATGCGGCTCGCGTTGGCACCGGGCCTAGGTCCAGTACAAAGGCTACGACTTCGCAAAGAGATCTTGCGCCGGAACCTGATGGGCATAGACCTCAATCCGGTAGCTGTTCACCTAGCTGAGTTGAGACTATGGCTAGCGGTGGTTGCAGACGATCCCACATCGGACATCGCCAGCGTATCTCCACTCCCGAATCTCGATGGCGTCGTGCGCCAAGGCGACACGCTGCTCGATCCTCTGGGAGCAGCGCGCACGTTCAGCATCAATGCGGCATTGGCTTCGAGCGAAGCAGCGGAATCAGTTCGTACTGCACGAACATCTCTGTTCGACGCGCGAGGCCGAGAGCACCGGTCGGGTACGAAGTCGCTGAGGCGTTCTGAATTGAAAGTTGCGCGCGGGCTAATAACATCAGCTCTCGAAAGCACCCAGCACGCCACGAACGATATCGCCGAATCGGCGCGCAGCCCGGACTTGTTTGGAAGACGTTCAGGGCTTTCCAAGTCACAGCGAGAACGGCTTCGGTCCTTAATCAGGTTGCGCCGCGAACTCACCAAGGCACACCGACAACTGTCCGAGGGTGTCCTCCCGTTCTTTTCATTCGAAGTCCATACCCCAGACATTCTCGCGCGGGGCGGGTTTGACGTGGTTATGGGGAATCCGCCCTGGGTACGCGCTGAGCAACTGCCCCAAGGGTTTCGCCATGCGCTCACGGAACGTTTCGAATGGTGGAAAGCAGGTGGCAGCCGAGGTTTCTCTCACCAACCCGATCTCTCGGTGGCTTTCCTCGAAAGGTGTCTGGAACTCACACGGGAGGGTGGAGCTATCGGTCTCTTACTCCCCAGCAAGATTACATCTGCTGGCTACGGTGAAACTGCAAGGCGCGGAGTGGTCGCCGAGACGTCTATCGATTACGTGCATCGCGTCTCCGATCGCGACGCCGCGAGGTTCGGGGCTACGACTTATCCGCTAGCAGTGGTTCTCAGGCGAGACAAAGCACCCCGGAACCACAGGGTGCGCCTTGGTTTCGATACGAAGGACACCGTCAACCAAGAATCTTTGGAAGCACCTGGGCCCTGGGTACTGGTCGGCTCCAGAACTCGCGGTGCCTTGGAAGAGTTTCGCTCCTCCGGGACGGCGCTTGGAGAGCTTTCCCCACCGATGTTGGGCGTCAAGACCGGGGCAGATAGCCTGTTCATCGGGCGGATTGTTGGAGTTTCCGACGGACTCGCAGTCGTCGCGTTTCGCGATAGGGAAGCCCTGTTGGAACAACACCTGCTGAGGCCGGTGCTTCGCGGTCGAGACGTTAGGATGTTCCATACCAAACCCTGCGGCGTGATTCTCTGGTGCCACGACAACGGCGGCGTACCGCTGCGATCGCTGCCCTCGCACGCCGCCAGCTACTTCGAGCTGTGCGCCTCTGGCTCACGGTTGCGGAGTGATCACCGAAATGGGCCGCCCTGGGAGGTGTTCCGCACGCGGTGTGTGCCTCCGGATCATCGCATCGTCTGGCCCGACATCGCCCGGCGCCCTCGTGCCGTGGTCTTGGAGGAGACCGGGGCACCATCGGCAATTCCGCTCAACACATGTTACGTGGCGGCGGCCCCTGACAGAGAGACCGCCCTGGCTGTCGCTGCCGTTCTGAATTCCACATGGGCCGCAGCTTTCGTTTCGTCAAATGCCGACGAGGCCCGGGGTGGCTATAGACGAATCAATGCTCGCGTGGCCCGGCTCTTACCGGTGCCTGCACCTGGACCTCATCGAGAGACGCTGGCTCAACTGAGCAGACGAAATCATGAAAACGAAGAACACGACTACGCGGACTTGGACGCCGCAGCCGCGTACGCGCTCGACCTATCCCAGCGAACCCAGGACGCACTCAGATCATTGGTCGACAATCCGCGCTGATCAGCTTCAAGTGGTGAGGGAACCACTTCGATGGAGGCTGCATTTCGGTAGACGCACTGATCCATGCGATCTCGAACACGTTGTTAGAAACGCTGTGATAGGCCCATATGAAGACCAGTGGCAAACACCCGCGTGGCTGCTGCCGCACCAAGTTGATGCAGCGCGTAGGATCTCCGCGAACATAGAGGTTTTCCGTGGGGCGCTACTCGCCGACGCCGTCGGCCTCGGCAAAACGTACGTTGCGTTGGCGGTGGCGTCTCGTTACGAGAAGACCGTGGTTGCGGTACCGGCCACACTCGTGCCCCAATGGAATCGAGTCAGCCAGCGCGTGGGCGTACCTGTCAGCACCGTCACGCATGAGGGGCTCAGCAGAATGGCAACTATCCCCCGGGCAGATCTTCTAGTGGTCGATGAGGCGCACAGGTTTCGAAACCCCAAAACCCGTCGTTATGGCCGGCTGGCGAGCAGCGTAAAAGACACAAAAATCCTATTGCTCACAGCAACGCCTGTGGTGAACCATGCGTCGGATCTCAGTCACTTGCTGCGCCTATTCAGTGCCGACAGCGCGTTTGCGTTGTTCGGCATGCCATCGATAGAGAAGTCGATCTCTAACCGCAACTACGCGTTGCTCACTCGAGCGGCAGCTCCGGCAGTCGTTGCCCGGTCACCAGAGTCAGTCGACGAGTTGATCGATGAGTTGCCCGAGGTGAGAGACGGAAACGTGTGCCGCGCAAGTTCGGTGGATCAAAGTGTGTTGCCAGCTCTCCTGGCAGCGATCGATGCACTGCAATTTCCGACTTCTGTGGAATCGCGGGAATGCGAGTTGATGCGCCTCCACCTACTTTTTCGCTTGGCCTCTTCCAAAGCGGCTTTTGCCCGAACCGTGCGGCGTCATCTTGCCTATACCGAAAGGGCAATCGAAGCAATGGCGCGCGGTGAAACGCTGTCGCGTTCTCTTTCAAGACAGATTTTCACCAGCGAACTGGAGCTTCAACTCGCTCTGGGTGACCTCGCTGAACCCGACCGCAAGCAGTTTGCAAACCCCGATGCACTGCACGCCGATTGCCGGAGATTCGGAAAACTCCTGCGATTGCTGGCCGCAACTAACGGTGCTTGTCCAAAGTCACAGAGGCTCGAACAGATCCTCGAAGCGCGCGGCGCACGAAAGACAATCGTGTTCACTACGGCAATAGCCACGGCACTCGAGCTGGCGCGGACCCTTCGATGGAGAGAAATGGCTGTCGTGGGAGGAGGACAGAGTTGGATATCATCTGGCAAGGTACCTGTCGAGGAAGCCCTGTCACTTTTCGCTCCATGCGCCCGGGGCCGAACCGAGCCGCCTAGATCCATGAGGGTCTCGACGCTGATTGCAACCGACCTCGCGAGCGAAGGCCTCGACCTGCAAGATGCTGACGCAGTCGTGCACTACGATCTTCCGTGGACGCCCCTCAAACTGGAACAACGGGTTGGCAGGATCGCGCGTCTGGGATCGATGTTTCGCACGGCAGACGTGTACTGGTTCGCACCGCCGGAAATGCTGGATCGCTCGCTGAGAATGGAGTCTCGGCTATCTCAGAAAGTCAACGATCAGATCGGCCTTCACGTACCGGCCACCAGCAGGCTGGGACGCGCACGAATCGTGAATCATGAGCTGCAGCGTCGTGAGCGACTCGGTCGACCTGCCCCGCGCCAGGCCGCCGGTGAAAAGCCGCGCTTTGCCGTTGTGAGAGGGCCTCCGTGTGGAGTTGTCGCGCTCGAGTGGCACACAGGAAGTTTCATTCTTCCGGAGCTGATCACTCTGAGTGGAAACCCGATATGCCAGACGTCGAGCTTCACCGCAGTCGAGCACACGATTAACGATTTGCTGTCGGCACCGGTCAGCCAACTCCCACCACCCGAAGAACTCGTCAAATGTCTCTCGCAGATCCTTCGAGAGCGTCTTTCGTTAGTCGATCGCGGCTCCATGTCTCGGTCGTCTCGTAGCTTGGCGCGTTGTGTGCTCAAACGAGCGTGTGATGCCGGTAGAAAACGAGAACTGCGGCTGTTGACGACCCTGGATGAAATACTCGACAGGCTGAGGCAAGGATTGAACGCTGGTGGCGAACGGACACTGACCGCACTGATGTCGCGGAATCCGTCCAGAGGAGAACTTGCCCGATGGCTAAAAGAACAACCCGCGGCAGAGAGCAGTTACCCTACGTTTGAATTAGTCGCGGCGTTGTTCGGCGACGGGTCGAGTTCTAATCCCTGATTTGGTGTTCCCCGGTTACTGCATCCTCGTCGTAGTAGTCAACCTTGTGCAACGGCATAGTGACGCCAGAAAGGATGTTGAGGACGTGCCCGCCGATTCGTTTGTAATATCTCGCTCCAAGCACCAGAGATGTGACCGTATTGGCATCATGGCATGAGTGGGCAACCTTCTCTATGAGCATATCACTCCGCCGCGCCAGGTCCTGCCCCTGACGTGTCAGTTGCATGGCCCGTTCGGTGTCGGACTGTTCAAACACATCGGCAGTGGCCGCAAATGCTGTTTCGACTCCGGACTTGATTTCCAGGAGCTCCTGGCAAAGCTCGTCATCCGGGACGCAACGGTCGTCCTGGAGATCTGCAATTTCCGAGAGGTTCTTGGCGTAGTCACCCAAGCGTTCTACATCCTTCACCAAACTCATGATGAGTAGACAATACGGCAGATCTGGAGCACTGCTGTGCAATGACAGGTATGCAATCACCTGTTTTCTGATCTTCCGCTCGAGCTTGTTGACCTGTACATCTTGCTCGTAGATCCAGGTCCGCTCCTCCGGTTTGAGGTGCTCCCCTGAAAAGACCTGCCCCGCCTTCATGGTTGTGTCGTAGGTGATCTTGAGCATTTGGGCGAAATCTTCGCCCATTGTCTTGAGCGGATTGTTAGATCGAAAAATGCTGAGCAATTGACGAAGCATCGGTGCCTCCGGACCTACTAGAACAACCTATCCAAAACAGCGAACAATGCAGGTACTCCGTAAAAGAACGCAAATACGAATACGACCGCAAACCGACGAGATTCCACGGCTTTATTGGCAATCCATCTAGCCGCATCGAGCGGAATGTTGCGAATCTTCTCTACGGGATAAATCAATACCGTGCCACTGATGTTAAACAGGAAATGTACCAACGCGATTGTAATCCCCGCGCCTGCATTGGCCCCAGTTGCGGCCAA
>CAYTDU010000019.1:15945-20398 GCA_964436395.1 uncultured Gemmatimonadaceae bacterium
ACGTTAGCGCCGATGGTTATCGGAAACGCCTGAGGAAGTGTCAAGACGCCGGCGCCGGCCAGAGGTACCAGGAGTGAGGTTGTTATCGAACTGGACTGGACCATCGCGGTGGCAACCATACCTACCAGCATTGCGAATAGCACTTGTTGTTCGAACGCCTTCGAGACAATTGCCTCGACTCGAGTGCGCATCACCGAACGTAGCACTTTGACGAGGAGCCACAGGGCAGTAAAAATGAGACCGCCGCACACAGCGATCTGGATTACTGCCTGAAGTTGTTGAGAATCGGACACGATGTGGATAGCTGCTTTTATTGGCCCTAATGCTGCTTTCAGAGCACCTTTGAACGGGCTATCGTACTCCATACCGCCAAGCCCTGTCACGATTGAAGCCAGCGCTTGGGCCGTACGCCGCAAGTAGCCTGTCATCAACTCGAGCGGCAGCAGTACGATCACGGCTATGACGTTGAAGAAATCGTGACAGATCGCCACCGAAAACGCTCGGCGGAACTCTTCCTTCCGACCCATGTGCGCCAGTGAAACGATCGTGTTGGTAACCGTAGTCCCGACATTGGCTCCCATGATCATCGGCACGGCATTGGCTATTGGCAGAGGATTCTCCGGTGCTGCTACCAAGCCGACAATCAACGACGTAGTGACCGATGAGCTTTGCATCAGCGTCGTCGCCAATATGCCGATCATCATCCCCGTGAAGGGGTTTTCGGTGGCAGAGAAGAACGCGTCGAGCACGTTGTTGCCGAGGGATTTGAAACCGTCGCCGAGGCCATTGACACCGACTAGGAACACGAATAACAGGGAGAGTACGGCCACCAAACGCGTGAGCGGATTGTGGGCTATTGATGCTGCTGTGGTCGGCTGCCTCAAACCACCTGTCATTGAATCATCTGCTTACGTTTGGTCGTGGAGGAAGAACGCTCAAGGTAGCACCAAGGACGGCACCAATTTCACCGCGTTACACGCAAGAAGCAAGGACACGCATTTGAGATCGTAATTTGGCCGTTTTGGAGCCGCGCTTGCTCTGGAGGTGTGTTCGGTATATATTCGGTATTATGACCGAACAAAAGCCGAAAATCGAAGTTTGCGCTTCTGCCTGGCTGCGCCCGTATTCCCGCCCTTTGGAAAACGAAGATACGGCACCAATCGGTGCACTGCGGTGCCCCGAATGTCGCGAAACCCTTTACCCGAGCTCGGGATGTTTCTTTTGCCCGTTGTGTGGCTGGAGTCGGTGTGGGTGATTAAGGGGGAGCAGAAAGCGCGGAGCAGGGAGCGGGAAGTGCGTGCAACGCGCGACACGCAACGAGCGACACGCTCCCTACCGCCCTACCACCCTACCGCCTTGCCGACCCGGGGGGTGGAGAGGGACAGGTTCAACTGCCCGCCTGTCCGCCCGTCCGCCCGTCCGCCTGGGGGGGTGGGAGGGAAGGGTAGAACGTCCAACGGCACCAAGTTCATCGAGCTGACCGTAAAGTCGCTCGCCAATTCCCCGAACAGCACCGGAATGGCGTTCTGGTCGATCAACCCTTACGTGGGGTGCGAGTTAGGATGCGCTTACTGCTATGCGCACTACGCACACCGATACACAGTGGAACGTGTACACGGCGACGAGTGCACCGAGCCAGCCTTCACTCAACACATCTTCGTCAAACAGCGCAAAGCTGTAAGACACGCGCTACGGCGCGACATTGCACGCATTCAGAGGCACAGCTCGCCTGGTAACCCTGCTACCGTGGCAATTGGGACCGCTACAGATCCGTATCAATCGGCGGAGAGACACTTCGGCATCACCCGTACGATACTCGAGCAGTTCCTCACCACAGAGGGAATCGAGTTGGGCATTACGACCAAAAGTCCATTGGTCTGTCGCGACATCGACGTGCTGTTGGAGCTCGGGCGCAGGCACAAGGTGACGGTATACATATCTCTGATCTGCAAAACCACTCGGCTCATCAGATTGTTCGAACCACACTCACCATCACCTCAAGCACGACTCCGGGCACTTTTCAGGTTGCGAGAGGCCGGCATAAGTGCTGGAATCAACGCGGCTCCCGTTCTTCCCGGTGTTACCGATTCGATTTTTGAGATCGAAGCACTCATGAACGCGGCCAGGCAGGCCCACGTTAGTTTCGTCTACCCTTCGGTGCTTCGGATGTACCCTTCGGTCCGAAGTGAATTTCTACCGGTAATCGAGCGGCATTTCCCCAACCTAATGCCACGCTATCGCGCTGCGTATAGCCAGCGTCAGAGCGCACCATCCAACTACGAAGCCGCAATAAGGCGGCGGTTCGAAAGGCTGGCGCGGCGATACGGAATCAACTCGGGAGACCCGTTCAAGAGGGAAGAGCGGCCGTCGTCGGAGCCTGAAGCGCAGTTGAGGTTGCTGTGAGGACGGCGGGGAGGGGGGAGCAGGGAGCGGGGAGCGGGGAGCCGACGCAACGTGCAACGTACAATCAGCGCATTACCGCCGTACCGCCGTACCGCCGTACCGGCGCCGGGGATAAGGTAAGTTGTCAACCGTCCGCCTGCCCGCCTGTCCGCCTGTCCGCTCTCCGCTCCGACCTCGCCGTTTGTGTCTGGATTCCACGGTTTGCGTTGCTCTGTGAAGAACGCCGTCGTCCACACACAGCTGAGCGACCTACCGCCTTGTTGGCAATGGAAGACCAACGCCGCATTTGGCAGGTTGGGCAACTAGCGCGGCACTCTGGTGTGAGACCTGGTATGACCGTGAGCCAGGCCGTGGGCCTATGCCCGTCTTTGGCGGTATTGGAGGCAGACCCGGTCTACTACGACGAGCAGTTTTCGCAATTGGTCAAATCACTTGGAAACGTCAGTCCGGCTGTCGAGCCGGATGAGTTGGGACGAGTGTTTGTGGGAGTGGATGGACTGGAGGGATTGTACGGGGAACCGGAGATGCAGGTGGAAGTGATCAGAGCGACGCTGGGAGGGAGCGGGGAGCGGGGAGCGGGGAGCGGGTTCAACACACTACGTACAAAGCGCAACGAGCACATTACCGCTCTACAGCCCTACCGCTCTACCGGCGGCGGTTGTGAGGAGCGGGGTCGGCCCCCCACCCGCCCATCTGTCCGCTCATCCGCCCAAGGTGGTTGGGGAAGAGTAGCCCGTCTGGGTTGGGCAAAGGGCAAATTCGCTGCCTGGGTTGCTGCTACAAAGGCTGAGCCCAGTCAGGCATTCATCGTCACGGGCAAGAGGAGAGCTGAGTTCCTGGCTTCACAGCCTGTCGGTGTGCTGCGTATGAGCCCCGAGACTCACCGGCGGTTGACACGGTTGAGCATCAAGACCGTTTACGATCTCACACAACTCCCGGAAGTGGCGGTTATATCGCAATTCGGCCGTGAAGGGCGGCACCTCTGGCGGTTGGCGACCGGCGTCACAGGCGATCCTGTTGTCGGCCGCGAAGCCCCTGAACCCATTGTGTCGGAAATCGACTTTCCAAATCCAATTACTGACCTGGCCATGCTTGGCGACGCAATCAACAGGCTCGTCGAGCGCGCGTTGAGGCACCCGCGGCGCAGTGGTTGGCGTGTTCTCGAGGTAGGTGTGCGTGCGCGGTTGGAGAATGGTGCGTCGTGGGCAATTCGAAGCACCTTGAAAGATCCCTCTGGTGATAGAGACAGCATCGTCGCACCACTGAAGAATCGCCTTGCAGCTACTCCACCGACCGGGTCGGTGGATAACCTCGCGGTCGAGTTCCTGACTTTCGTGCGAGGCACCAACGAGCTACAACTCTTTGCACGGGACGCCGACAGCAGCGCTCGAGCAGGCCGGCGTCGCGCCCTGCGCAGCGCCATCCACGAGGTGAAGACGCGTTTCAAACACTCCTTCATGTACCGCGTTGTCGAGGTACACCCAGGTTCGCGGATACCTGAGCGTCGCTACGCTCTTATCGACTACGACCCATAGCTCTCGACATGCCCAAGGCCACGAACCACGGAAAAGCGCGCTCAAAGACGACCGCTCGCGCCGACCAACTGCGGCCGTTGAACTTGCCTCAGCCCGTGACAGTCCAATTGGGTAATGACGAATTGCCGTCGGCGATCGCAACTGCCGTCCGCCCGTCCGCCTGTCTGCCCGTCCGCCCAGAAAACGAGGGACAAAGTATCGAAGCGACAGACGGTGACTTGGCATACAAAACCGTCGAAGCAATCATCGAAACCTGGCACGTCACCGACGAGTGGTGGCGCAAACCAATTGAACGGAGATATGTGGAGGTCATTCTACAAGGAGGAAAGCACGTGGTATTGTATGAAGATCTGGCTAACAAAGATTGGTTTGTACAGAAGCCGTAGGATATGTATTCCGAACTCCACTCCCACTCCGCCTTCTCGTTCCTCGACGGAACTACACTCCCCGAGCAGTTGACATTGGAGGCACAAGCACTCGGCTACAACGCAGTAGCACTCACCGACCACCACGGG
>CAYTDU010000020.1:0-19961 GCA_964436395.1 uncultured Gemmatimonadaceae bacterium
CGTCGTGTCGCGACGGGTGGAACAGGTTTGTATCCACCCCAAGAGGTATCGTTGAGATCGCTTCGAGACCAAGCGACCGCAACGCGGCTTCCGCCGACGCTGTCGCCGCGACCATGTGGTGCATCTTACTGTAAGCCGTTGTCAAATATCGTCTTAGAGCTGTTTCGGCACCCTGTCGAATGGCTTTGGGGAACTTGCGAAGGCCGAAAGACACATACACCGACGGAACGTCGCAGTGATAATACCCGGTAAACACCGGGTCAGCCGATCGACCGGCCCTACGCGAGATCCACGGCGCCAGGAACGGGCTCCCGACCTCGACCACGTCGGGCCGTTCCCGCTCGAAGATCGCCTGAATTGCGCCTGCCGCTGTCAGAAAATGGTACCCGGGGCTGGCTGGAACCGGAGCGCCCTCGACGTAATACACTCGGCTGGCATGCCATAACTCGGTGGAGTTCCTATCTAAAGGGAGCACGATGGCGTGCTCGACGTCGGACCGGCCCGAAAGCCACTCCGCCTTTGACCTCAGGTATGTCCTGACACCACCACCGTATGGCGAAAAGAACTCCGTGACATCCAGCAGTTTGAGCTGGCCGAGTTCTGGAGCATCCTGCTTGTGCACCGGATTACGGCTTGGCGTGTTCAATTGGCGCCTTGAGCACCGAGCAGCAGCCAATCCATCACCGCTCCCACGATCCAATGCAGCAGCAACGCGTACCAGATCGACTTCGTCCTGAGCGCCACCCAACCGAACGCCAGACTTGCCGGGAACGCGGAGATCAACTCGACCGGCGGTTTGCCAATGTGCGCCGCCGTCGCGATCACGGATTGGAGCAGATTCACTCTCACACTACCCAGACGTTCCGCCAATCCCAACAACAGGTAGCCCCGGTATAGATATTCGAAGCCCAGGTAGTAGACGCCGTAGAATATCACGTACGGGAGGAACACGGGCAGCGATCTGGACAGGCCGTTTCCGAGAGGGTACTCGGTGGCTATCGCGGGCGATCCCGCCCCGATGTATGCGGCCACGATCGCAACCGGCACACCGACGGCGAGTAGAAAAAGACCAGCTTTGTAATCCCCTAGCCCGAGCCCCAATTCCCGCGGACTTCTGCTCAACAGATGCTTTGATGTGAGGGCCGGAATCACGCCGAGCAATAAAAAGCTCAGCGTGAATGCGACTTCTGCAGGTATTGGACCGCCACCGGCCGTGCCAAAGAGCCCGGAATCCACGAGGCGCGTTGGGTTTCCGGCGATCCAGTTGACGGCCACGACGGCGAGTGCTACAGCTAGAACCCCCCGCCACCTCACCGCGTCCTCCCCGGGTTTCCCCGTCACGCCGCTGCGCCCCCACTTCTAGCCGAGGACGTGGTTGTGTCACTTTCCCCCCGCAGCCAATCGAGCGTCAAACGCACGGCTTCGCTCAGTGGCGTAGGCTCGTATCCCAGTTCCGTCTCCGCCTTTGCCGACGAAACCGGCCAGTCCACCGACAATAGCCGGACCCAGTCGCGGCTTATCTCGGGCTCGAATCCGAGGCGCCCACCCAATTCGAACGCTAGTGCGACGGAGTGCGCCAACGGCTGCGGCACCGCAAACACTCGACGTGGCTTTGCGCCCGCTCGTTGAATTGCGTAGAGGAACTCGAGCAGGGTGCAGTCGGTACCGCCCAACACGTACGCTTCGCCCGACATCCCACGTTTCTCCGCCCGCAGGATGCCATCTACAACGTCATCTACCAGCACGTAGTTGGCTCTGGCGTTCCCATCCGCTATGCGCAGGCGAAAGCGACCGCGTCTGTACAGATCGATGAGCCTGGTCACAGTGTTGCCTGCTGTCGGCAAACCCGGCCCGAACACGCGCGTGGGACGCACGACCACAGCGTCCCCGCCGTTTTTCACGAACGAACCGACAATTGCTTCTGCCTCGACCTTCGACCGCTGGTATGGGGTAATGCGCGTGACGTCCGTTGCCGCGCGTTTTCCCGTGGGCGGGCAAACGAGTGCGGTCGACATGTGAACCAGTCTCCGCACGCCCAAATCCACTGCCGCGTGGCAGACATTGTAGGTGCCTGTAACGTTGATGTCGAAGAATTCCGTGGGATCCTTGGCCCATGGCTTGGCCAATGCGGCGAGGTGGTGAATGACCTCCACGTTTCTGCAGGCGTCGCGCACTGCCGACGTATCCCTGATGTCACCCACGGCGATGTCGATAGAGTCACGCAGCCGTTCTAATGTGGAGTTAACGCGGCGCGCGAACACCCGCACCTTACGGCCATCTTTCACCAATCGCTCAACCAGCCGGCCGCCTATGAACCCGGCGGCTCCCGTGACCAAACTGAAGCGTTCGGAAGGAACCGCTCTCAACTCACTACTCGCCACTCACCACTCACCGTTGATCGCTCGCCCCCATCAGCACCGCCGCAACATCCGCCGCAAAGCGCCGCCATGAGAAGACATCCTCGGCTCTACGTCTACCGGCCTGCCCGATCGAGGATAACTCAGCCTCAGGCAACCTCAGCGCTTCTCGAAGAACCTCGGCCAAAGCAGCGGGTTTTCGCGGTTCTGCGAGCCATCCCGCTTCGCGCCGCGTGCCAGATCCAGAGCCTAGAATCTCGACCGGCCCTCCCTCGTTGGCCGCCACAACGGGTATGCCGCACCCCATCGCCTCCACAATCACCCGCCCGAACGGCTCCGGCCTGAGCGAGTAGTGCAGCGCAATGTCGAACTCCGGGAACACCCGCTCCACCTTAGCCTGAAACGGAAGGAGGTGCACCCGCGGCAACAGAGAAGGCGGCACAAAACCACCTTCACCGCCACCCCGATCCGGAGGCGGTTGGGATGCGGGGCTCCTGTCCGCCCGTCCGCCTTGCTCCTGCCCGCCTGCCCGCCTGACCGCCTGACCGCCTTCCTCTTGGCCGCCATCCACGACCCCTTGGTCGACTCCACTTGGTAACCCCACCACCGCCCACTCCCCCGTCGCCACTCGATTAAGCTCAATTTCCAACTCTCGCCCAAACTCCCGTTCCGCCAGCGTGTCGTAAATGCTGCCGCCCACTATCACGAGGTGTACGTTGGGGAATTCGTCGGCGATCCGGGAGAACGCATCGATGGCCTCGATCTGCCCCTTCCACCGTGCAAACACCGCGGGCATTCCCACTAATCGGTGATCGTGCGGAATACACAGCCGGTCGTGTATCCAGTAGGTGCGCTCCGCGGGTTTGAAACGGTCGAGGTTGATACCATTTGGGATCACTGCATGCCGCCTTCCGCCCTTCCGCCCTACCGCCCTACCGCCCTCTGCCTGTCCGCCTTCCGCCCCCCCCATCCCCCACGCTCTCCCCACCGCCTCGCTGTTCGCAATCATTGCATCTGGCATCCAACCCGACAGAACGCGCCAAAACCGACCGGTGGTTGCCGGGGGAAACTCATGCAGATGCCACACGACCGGGTGGCATCGGGCAATTGCCAGAGCGAGATGCGACTTGAAGGCGACCGAGTAAACCACATCGGCATCCTCAATGAACTCGTGCCGCTTCAGTTGCCGCGACCACTTCCAGAGCCCTCCTATCGCGGCCGGGAGGGTCTGCAGTTGACCCGTTTGCTGGGAACCCTTGAGCATCGACTCAGGCGCATGAACGACGTCGGTGGGGATGCCCATGTTCTTGAATATCTGAACCAGTGGCCCCTTGAGCGGCGTTATGACCTTGAGTGCTATGTCATGCTCGAACGCGCGCGATGCGAAGTCGAGCAGCATTCGCTCGGTACCACCTAGCTGTGCCGAGGCGGTCACAGCGGTGACGTTTAGTGCCGATGTTGATTTATGCAAGCGTCTCGTAAACCTTGGCTGTTTCGATAGCGGTATTCGACCACGTGAACTGCGATGCGCGATCGCGACCTCGGGCGATCAACTCTGCTCTCCAGTCGGTGCCTTCGGCCAGTTTCTTGATCTCCTCGACGTACGGTTTCGACTCCCGGCTCGGCACGATCACCGCCGCGTCTCCCGCCACTTCCGTCAAACCGCCTGCGCCAGACGTTACCACCGGCAGCCCCGATGCCATTGCCTCGAGCACCGGGAATCCGAATCCCTCGTAGTGCGACGGGAACAGTAACAAGTCTGCCGCGTGATATGCATTCTGGAGTTCTTCCTCGGCCGCGGGCCCGAACTGTGTCACGTAGTCGGTAAGCCCACGCTTGCTCAAGTCGGCCTGCTGTTCCGAGGTCAGGGATCCTCCCACCTGAAGGAACCAAGCATCTAGTCCTTCGCCACGCAGTTGGTCGAGGACCGCGATGATTGCGGGGATGTTCTTGCGTTTATCCACGCTCCCCACATGTAAGATCACAAATGTGCTTTCCGGTATCTCGTGCCGCGCGCGGAACAGTGCGCGGTCGTCCTGCGGTAGTTCGAAAAACGCCTCATCCACGCCAAACGGGATAACATGCACTCGCTCCTCTTGCCCAAGCCACTCACAGAGCTGTTCGCGCAGCCATTCAGTGGCTACGATCCAGGAATCTGCCCGCTTCAAGCCACGCAGCACTCTGCCGAGAAACCGATTCCTTATGCGATCGCGCAGCACCTCAGTTGAGCGTCGCACGGTCATTATCGGAAAAAGATCGTGAACTGTCAGCAAACAGGGGCGAGACCGTTCGCTCAGCACGATATGGGCATACGAGTGATCCAGCACGTGCAGTGCGTCGCCCTTCATCGATCGGATGCGTCTCGGGTAGAGATAGTATCTGGATATGTACCGCCTCATCTCGCTTACGCTTCCCTCGTCGGCCAAGCGGCGCGAGCCGGAACCCGAGTCTCGGCGACTTGGTGCCTTTCCGTTCGCCTTGGTGAGAGAGCTGATCTCGCTCGCCACCTCGAATTCAAAGGTGCCGGCTTCGCGATGTAGGTGATGCACTATCCTCGACGCATACCGGTCCATCGACGGCCAGTGTTCGACTGGCAGATCGGGGATTAGGAGGATGCGGCTCACCCTGACCGCCTGACCGCCTGACCGCCTCTATACTCTTCCACGACTGTTCCGCTTCTCATCGCCGCACAAAATGCGTCTCCTGCACGCACTTCGGAAGGGGAAGGGGAGGAATTTGTGATTTCTGTCTACTTCGTGTTGATGCTCAGTTTCAGCAGTGCCCCTAGTAAAAACCACCAAATAAGGCCGTGTGGCGCGGAGGAAAGGGGTGAACCGATGAGGATCAGGAGACCTGTTGAGACCACCAATGCGCCTATGCCCAGCACCACATCCTGACTCTCTTCCCAGCGCATACGACGCACGGCAAATGCGGCGCTAGGGAGTACGACGCCCACGATCAGCACCAACAGACCGATCCCGAACAATCCCATTTCCACAGCCGCTCGGCCAATGTCGCCGTCGCTCCCACGGAAATAACCCTCCGGAAAAGATTGGTAGATGGCAAAAGGCACCCCCACACCACTTCTGCCGAGGCCCATCCCGAACGGAAACTCGCGCAGACTCCGCATTGCTATGGAGATTGGCGCCCACAGATAGCTCCAGAGGAGACCCTCTTCCAGGAATATCGATTGCCATCTCGACAGAGCGCGCCCTGCCGTGAGCAATGAACCCGCGTACAACGCCGCGACCACCACGGGCACCATCCCAAGGAACTGCAATCCGAGACCACGATACCAGGCCAGGACCAACAATCCCAACAGCAGCATCACGATTGCCGCACGTGTACCCGAGGCAGTGATGCCTAGGAAGAACAGGGGAATGAGCGCGGCAGCCAGTGCCCGAGTGCGATTCTTCCATCTGTCACTCATAACGATGCCCGCCGCGAGCAACGTCCCAAAGACCATCATACCCGCAAATGGAGCTGGGAAGGTGAACGTCGAGAATGCGCGAAAGCTCCTCTCGTAGGTGCCGGTGATATTGTAGAAGACGGTGCTGCCGTGACGTAACTGGGCTAGCGCGCTGCTGCCGAACAGCGACGACGGGCCAACCTGGTATTGATAGATGCCGTAAACCGCAGTGATCACGCACAACGTCAGTATCAGGCCGACGTACGCGCGTATCTGTCCCGGGGTTTTGATCACGGTCAGCGCTATGAGGCAGGCGACTGGATATTCAGCCCACGCTCTGAGGCCGGCCAGTTCCACGACGAGTGGAGCGCCCGGGTGCACAACATACAAGCATGGCACGAGTACAACGGCGAGAATCACTGCCGGCACGAATCCTGGACCGCGTATGGGGATGCTCCGAAGTGCAATCGTGGCAAACCAAACTATGAAGGCTGCAAGGAAGAACAGTTCTGCGAGGGCGTATGGCAGTGGTCCGCCGATCCGGTCCTTCAGATATCCCTGAAACGTCCCGGCGACGATGCTCCCCATGACACCCAAGTGCACCAACATGTCACTCTTGAACACATCGGTCCAACGATTCTCGAGCGTTTGCTCAGCATATCCGTGGGGGTAATCGTGGAATCCCATTACGCCGCTACTCTAGCCCCCGGGCCGGGAGTTGCGTCTGCATCTCGTTTGCTCCAACAGAGTCTCGTACAGTCTGTTCACACACTCGTCTGGGTCGCACAGCGAAGCTGCTCGTTCCGGCCCTCTTTGCCCCAATCGTCTTCGTTCCCCCTCGTTGGATATGAGACCCCGCAACGCGTCAGATAGGCCCGCAACGTCTCTGATTCTCACCAAGCGACCACATTCGTCCGACACGACCTCTGGTACCGCCCCGATATCAGTTGCAACCACCGGCAGGCCTGCGTACATCGCTTCAACATACGTGATTCCAAATGACTCGGGGTGTACGGAAGGCTGACAGTAGATGTCTGACGCGGAGTAGAAGCGACTCGTGTCGGATGTTTCCCCCAGGAACCTCACACGGTTTGCCAGACCGAGGTCGCCAAGGAGCCTCTTTAGTTCAGTCTCGTATTCCTCCTCCCGACTACCCAATGATCCGCCTACGAACAGAATTGCCCAATTAGGTATGTCCGCCAACCTGGCCGCTGCTTGGAGGTGTTCGAAGTGGCCCTTTCCCCGTTCGAGCCGTCCCACTTGGAGGATGGCCACAGTCTCGTCCGAGAGCCCTAGCTCAGCCCGAATCTCTGCTCGATGGGTCGGAGAAGCGTCGTCCTTGTTCGGTGGCGGTACGGGCGGATGAATGATGGTTGTTGGCACTCCGGGTTCTCGGACGGCCTGCTTGGTTTCTGTGAAGCGACTGTTGCAGATGGCCATGTTAATCGGAATGCGCCGGGCTATACGGTCGAGCATATGCTGTCGGTCAGCCGCGGAGTGTTGCCAAAGCACCAGAGGCTGCCCTCGTTTGCTGACCACAGGTCCGAAGACGGTTCGCGACCATGCCGAATGACAGATAGCCACGTCGTACTCAGCTTCACCGATTCCTGACCGCAAGGCGGACCTGGCGGACCGCACATTCCACGGTTGAGAAATGCGCGCGGGCTGGGTGAGACGCACATCCGCGCCGATGTTCCGGAGTTCCTCCTCCAAACGGCCACGAAAGCTCAAAGCGAAGAGGTGCTCGATTCGCGAATCCCGGCGACTAGCCAACGTTGTCAGAATGCTCTCGATACCACCGAAGATGTTGCCGCTGTGCAAATGCAGAACTCGGAGTGGATCGCTCACCGTGCGACCACCTGCTCGTAAACGGCCATGGTTTCCCGTGCAACCGTATCCCAGTCGCGAGACTCGGCGGTGGCCTGGGCTGCGCGGCCCATTGACTGCCTCAAAGACGCATTAGATGCCAATTCTGAGAGGGCCTCCGTGGTTCCCGCGACAGGATCGCCGCGCACAATCCACCCGTCGCCTTTATGCGACAAAAGTTCGGAGATACCCGCGTGTTCTGTAACCACCACCGGTACTCCAACTGCCATCGCCTCCGCGACGACGAGTCCGAATGTGTCGTAGATGGTTGGATGGAGCAACACGTCCGCCGCCGCATACGCATGAGTGGGATCGTCCAATCCGCCCAACCAAAAAACCCGGTCCCCGATGCCGACGGCCCGAGCGTATGCGAGATATTCCGCGGGAGAAGATCTACTCACGATCGCTAGCTGAAGGTTCGATATCCCCGCCACCGCCTGCATCGCCACCTTCAACCCCTTGCGCGTATCTCCGATGAAGAGTGCGGTGAGGGCAGGAGGAAGGTTGAGCCTTGCACGAGCGACATCGGCCGAGGGTGTTGCCGCCACGCCGGGAAAACCGTGAGGAATAACGCTAATGGGACCCGTTCGTTCGTAGCGGCGCAGTATTTCTTCTCTTGCTTTCTTACTCGGTGCAATTGCGTGTCTGGTGTTCTTGCGCAGCAGGTTTGCCTCGCGCCGTTCCACGAAACCTCCCAAATACCGTTCACCTGGCGGAGACGAGATCCTCGCATTCTTAGCGGCTTCACGCCACGCGGCCAACACGATATGCGCGGTGACCACGTCCGCCTCGGGTACCACCCAGCCCTGGGCGTGCACGATATCGTGTTTCCTCCGCACAAACCTGAAGGCCAAGGGGAAGGTCAGAACCGTGGCGTAGGCGCGTCCTCGAAGAGCCGGCACATTTACCACGCGCACGCCGTCGGGCACAGGCGCGCGCACCCCCGCGGCGTACAGCGTAACCTCGTGCTCGCGCGCAACCCGGGGTAATAGCTCGGCGACGTATCCGCCGGTGCCCTCGGCAAAATCGTAGTGGTGAACGACGTAGGCTATATCCACGGCTTCGCTCGGACCATGCTCAACGTCTGAGCCGCAGTAAGAACCAGCACTGGCTGCCCATTTGAGGCGGCAGCCAAGACAAGGGTGACGCTGTCGTGAGTTCTATGTCGAATCGGGCTCCGAGCTTCTCTCGAAGGAGCTTCCAGTTGAACCCCTTGTGGTCGTGGAATTTCTCTCCATTCTGGCCAACGTGCACCGGCCGAGCAACGTGTTGGCTTGGTCCCGCGAGCAGACCGGCACAGAGTTCTCTCGAGGTGTAGGGTGTGGTCCCGGGGTAGTCTCCGACTCCCATCCAACCGGCGACACGGCGCGCCGTCTGTTTCACCAACAATGGCAAACCGATCTCCACCGGCACGCTGATGAGGATCCGGCCACCGGAAGCCACCAGTCTCCCGATCTGGTCGAGGACTGAATCGACATCGATTACGTGTTCGAGGACCTCCATGCAGAAGACGCCCTCGTACATCTGTGCGTGTTCTGGGTCGTCGAGCTCTTGCGTCGAGACAAAGGTGAGAGCAGGAACGTTCGACAGGCGTTGCGTACAGTCGTCGACCAGGTCTTCGCTAATCTCTGCACCAACGGCGCTTGCCGGTGCCCAGCTTTGCCGCATGAGCATGGCCAGGAACGTTCCGTCTCCGCAACCGAAGTCCAATACCTTTTTGTCTGCAAACGGCTTCGACAGCCGCAGAGCAGTATCGAACCGACGCCGGTGTGCCCACGCGATCAACCGGCTAGGGCTCAGGATCTGCTTGCGGGCATAGTGGCCCGGAGCCGTTTCCTGGCTCACAAGCGCAACCTGACCTTGTTCGTTAATTCGGTGACGAGTCCCTCGAACCGCTCGAACACTCGTTGACTATCGTATTTAGCGATGATCATCTGGCGCCCGGCAGCAGCTCGGCGTTTTGCCTCCCCTGGGTTGTCCAATACTTCCTTCAGGCAATTTGTCAACGCCGCCACGTCGCCGGGTGGATAGCTCCAACCGGTTTCGCCATTGACTATGGTCTCCCTCAAACCGCCAACCGCGGCCGCAACAACCGGCACCTCTGTCGAAAGCGCTTCGAGCGGTGAAAACCCCAGCCCTTCGGCACGACTTGCTTGAACACATATGTCGGATGCCTGATAGTCCATTGGCAGATCGTTGACCGGATGCACCGCGTCTGTCGCTAGCACCTTCTCCGTTATCCCAAGTCGCTCCGCGGTCTCCAAGAACTCTTCATACCCCCCGCTTCTGTGCAGCACCCAGACGTCTCTCCCCTCATCACATAACGCGCGCACTGCATTCAGTAGCGTCTCACTGTCCTTCTCTGGTGCGACTCTGCTGCTGAAGAAGATCACTGCGCCAGTGGTCGGGAGGCCAAGACGTTCTTTCACCGCTGCTGTCGGAATATCAGGCGGCCGGAACTTCGCCGTGTCAACACCGTAGATCGGGATTGTGTCAATAGAGCGCCGGGTACCGTGAGCGCGCACCACGTCACCAAGATGCTTGCTCAGCACCACGTACCCCGCTCCTAGACGAGCATTCAACCATGCCAACAGCCGCAGAACCGTGAGTTCCGAGGATCGATATTTCAATCCCAAATTCGGCTGGTCGAGGCGGCAACGGTAGTAGGCTTCTACCGGTGAGCATACGAGCATGCGTACAGGTAATCGCGACAGCCGGCACGCGACATTTGCCGCCAGTGCGGCGAGCGCGTATCCCTGAACGATCCAACAGTCGATTTCAGAACGATGTTTCAGGACATATCGTGCTGCGCTCAGTGCAAACCGCAGTCTAGACGGCGGCCCTACGACCTTCTTGAATTGCAGAGACGGTTCCTGGCTGATCTCGACTCCGCCTACGATTCTCCTGGCCAGCACCGTGAGATCAAATCGCTCCGCGAATCCGTCGACCAAACGGACGTCGGTGCCGCTTTCTACAATGAATCCGAGGCGACGGGTCATTTTGCTGCCGTTTGGTTGAAAAGATCCGTGAGTGCGTCAATGTGTCTCGACGGGGTGAAGTGCTGTGCGACCTCGTGAGCGCCTTCACTCAATCGCTGATACTCGGATCTGTCTCTGAGACAGTCTACGATTGCCTCTGCGAGTCCGGTTGCCGAGGGAGGATCGCCGCGCGCCAAGCGCCCGTTCCGCCCGTCGTGCAACCACTCTGAAATGCCTCCTACATCGAATGCCACGCTGGGCAAGCCAAAACACCCGGCTTCGATCCCGACCATTCCAAACGGCTCAGGCCACAGGCTCGGCAGGACGAGTAGGTCAGCGTCGGAATAAACTCGAGACAGTTCGGACGACTCGACCCAGCCGGTAAACGAGATGTCGACGTCGGGATTGGTCGTGCCCACTTCGGCCGCGGCTGCTTCCCATGTTTGCCTCTCGGGGCCGTCGCCACCAAATGTGAGTGAAAGCGGGCGGCCGAGTTGAGCCGATGCAGCTCTGACCGCCTCGATCAGGACGGTCCCGCCTTTCAGGTAGTCCATTCTGCCCAGGAACAACAACTTTGATGGCTCCGAATCCGAAACGATGCTTGCCGGGTAAGACGCATCTCCTTCTGAAAAATTCCTCACCGGGAAGGGGATTTTGAACACCCGCTCCGATTCGAATCCGTGTTGTATGTACTCCTTACGCATGTGCTCGGTGTGAGTCGCTAGCGCCCTATAGCCCCGCAACGCATCGAGCCTGCGCGACTGCGACGCGAACATCTCGAGCATGGTGAGCGGGTGCCACCCGCCGCAGCGATGCGGATAGTAATGGAGGATACACGGCCACCCGAACTGCCGGTCGCAGGGAGTCACGCGCGGCCATTTCCACGTCTTACCGCCGCTGATGCACGTGCCGTGGTACTGATGCAGGAAGAACACGGCCGGCGCAATTTCGGGAATTGCCGCCTCGAGTTCGGATTCGATCAGACCGTGGGAGTAGATGAGGTCCGGCTTCCATTCCCGCAGGTTCCGCAGTGCACCGCCTGCACCGAGGTCGCCGACACACCATTCCTTTGCATTGCCCGGGAGCCAGATGAGGTCGCGATTGGCGGGTACGTCTTTCTCATGCCATAGAGCAATCTCGTGGCCCCGTTCGGCGAGCAGCGGTAGAGTAAGGTCGAGATACGTCTCGATGCCACCCACCTTGCGTCTGCTCCATGTAACGACGGCGATGCGCATCAATTCACCTCGACCCTGTTTCCAGCAGACCTGTCAGCTGCGGCACATACCGCTGCTGGAATCTGTCGATGGTCATTTCTGCAACCGTCTCACGAGCTGCCGCACCCATGGATTCGATCTTGTCGCGGTGTTTCGCTAGGAAGGTCAGCCGTTCAGCAATCGCGGTCGGGTCGCCCGATTGGACGAGATATCCGTTGGCGCCGTCCCGAATCAGGCTCGCCGCACCTGTGGTTTCCGTGACTATCACCGGTATCCCGCACGCCATTGCTTCCGGAACCACCTGTGCCCAGCCGTCCGAAAGCGAAGGATGCACGAGGACGCTCGCCCCTCTGAACACAGCGCCGAATCCAGATTCTCGTGTGTCCACTATCTTGTGAGAGATCTTGCGGTTCTGGTCTACTGTTTGATTTAGATAGTGAGTGACGGCGTGCGACCCCGATCCCCCGTACAGAACCAATTCGGCGTCGTCCACCTCGAGTGTGCTGAACGCCTCGACTAGGTGCTGAACCCCCTTCCAGGGCTCCAGCGCACCCAGAAAGCAGACGCGAAACGGGCTTCGTGCGCTCGGCACGACTGAGAACTCGTTCATATCGTAGAACGGTTCTGCCACTATCACCTTGTTGCTGGAGAAACCTCTTTCCAGGAAGGTGTTCTGGGCGTACTGCGACATCACGCGGATCCTGTCCGCCAGTCGGTACTCCTGCCGCATTCTCTGCTGCATACGATCGTTGATCGGAAACCGTATACCGAAACGTGAGCATGCACGCCTTCCAACGGCCGCGAATTCATCGATGTGCACCGTGATGCTGTCTAGAACCGTTGCCGAACCGGACCTCTTGGCAGCCCCGAAACTCGATAGACACTGGCCCGTCACGCCCTGGAATATTGCGCACTCGGCGAATCGGCTTGCGACTCGTCTGTCGAATGTCACGTCCTCCAGGTATGTCTGCAGATCACGTAACCTGCGAAGGAACGGTGTCCCTCCCACAATCCGGCTCAGCAGGGATCGGCTCATGCTCCTCGATCGAATGCCCGGGATTGTACCTCGCGAGAAAACGTTGACGTCGAATGAGTCTCTGAGACCCTCTACCATTTGCGCGAGATTGATGCCCTGTCCGCCTTTGCCGAAAAAAGTATCTGCAGACAAGCAGAGCTTGGGCAGGTCAGTCGCCACGTCCGGTCACCGTTCTGAGAAGTGATGCATCGAGTGTCTTTGGATCGAGGTTTTCTCTATACCACCGCAGACGATCTTCACGTTCGTCGGGATTCGCTCCTGCGTCCCATATCTCCTTTGCTCTGGACACGAAGTCACTCAGGTCTCGCGCGATAGAGACCGGGCCATCAAAAGCCGAGTCAAACAGGTGGCCGCGTGACGAAAGCACCGGTGCACCAACACTGAGTGCCGCGGCGATCGAGGTCCGCCTCCCCGTGGCGCCATCAACGAATGGAGCCAGCACGAGCCGCGCACAACTCAGAGTGTTGAGAACAGCATCCGCCGGCAGTCGCCCTCTACAGTCCCAGCGCGGTTCGTAGAACCGTTGAACCACCGAGTGACGGCGCATGTCAGCACTGTCCGCTCCGACGACTATCAGCCCGGGCGCGGAATTCAATTCGCGTGCAGTCTGCGAAACCCACTCCCAGTTGAGGCCCGCTGCAAACGGGGAAAACACTACAGGTGCTTCGAGGAGCGGCCCGGCAACGTCGGGCGGCTCGATTGCGGGTTGCACACAGCCAACGTAGACCAGCTCAACAGAACCTCCAAGCATCTGTTGCCATGCAGGCACTGCCGTAACGGTCGCGTCGGACGCACCGAGGACTCTTCTGAGCTGCCGCTTCTGAAGAGGCGAAAGAATCCACCATTGCGGTCTGTTGGCAGGAACCCACGGCTCGTGCACAAAGGTCGTGACTCGAATACCTCGTGTGCGCGCTGATTTGGCCAGTCGCTCCGGATACTGCGATAGACCTCTCCTGCCGTACAGGAATGGTACGTATTGGACGAGCACGCCTTGAATCGACGTTGTATCGAGTTGTGCTACGGCCTTTTCGGGATCAGTATCGCACTGGCCAACAACGGTTACTTCTGCACCTGAAGATTCCCAATTCGCAACCAGACGCGCCGTGTGGTCGGTGACACCTCCAGGGGTGTCCGGGTAGCCCGGCGATAGGATCGCTACGGGCATCATTAGACGAGTGGAGACCTGGACTCGTTCAAGTAACGTTGCACCTGCGGTACCGAATGGTTGACAAATTCGATTTCCCGGTCAGTGTTGCACGCATGAGAGCCACGGGTTTTGGTCGTTGACTAACATACACACTCTGGCGGCTCGAAGCATCAAGCAACTGACCGGAGATAGTCTGCCTCAGTTGCTCCAACCCCAGGGAACTGACGGGCAATGACGGCAGCGGAACGCGGAAGGCGTCTGATACGGGTATACAGACTTGCGCGGGAACGGCTGGCTCTGAGACGAACGTGCGGGAGCAGAATCGTCTACCTGGGCGGTCAGGGTGACGACAATCTAGGTGACGAGGCCATGCTGGAGGCGGCGCGAGGTCTACTGCCTGAGTCCGAGTTGGTCTCGTTTGCTTACGCGGGTCAGGAGCGGCAGCTAGCTCTCCTGGGACTGTCCGGCAGTCGCTACTTCGATTCTGCGATCTTGGGTGGCGGCACGCTCATCAACCCACATTGGGTTGAGGCAACGCGAACGGTCATCCGGCTCGGCCTCCCCGTTTGGACGCTCGGCACGGGCGTTGGCAGCAGCGGATTCGGGCATCCCCAGCAAGTAGAGATTGGCGAGTGGCGGGACCTGCTGGACATGTTCAGGTCGATTGGCGTACGAGGCCCACTTTCCAAGGCGAGGCTCGAGGATCTCGGCGTTGAACCCGCGGTGGAGGTGGTGGGCGATCTCGCGCTGGGACTCGCGGCAAACAGTGCGGTGGAACCCGCGGACCCACCGCGAATAGCGCTGAATGTGTCGCTGCCGGCTTCCGGGCGAGTCGAATCAGATCTGGAAGGCGCGATCGCGGAGGTGGAAGTTTCCGTGCGTGAGCTGGTACAAGGCGGCTGGGATGTGGTGCCTGTGGCGATGCATCGTTCCGACGTAGAACCTCTTCGGCGACTGGTGGCGGCCGTTGCAGGCAAGGAGACCGTCGTCCAGCCGGCTGAGACGATTCGGGCGTTTCACGATGTGGTCGGGCCGTGCAGCCTCTTGGTCGGAGTACGCTTGCATTCGGCGGTGCTGGCAAGCTGTACCGGTGTGCCCTCCATTCTGCTGGGATACCGCGACAAGTGTCTCGACTTTCTGCAGTCGATGGACATGACCGAATTCCATGTCGACGTCAGTCGCCGAGCTGGCGGAGAAATCGCAAACGTAATTCGGCGGGCAGCCGAGATACCTCGCGAGTTCAGAGATACCGTGCTCAGGAGGGCAATAAGCTGGAAGGTCCGCCTCGAGCAATACATAAACCGAAATGAGTTAGTGCGGCGAACTGGTTGACTTTCATACGGGTGTTTCTTCAGTTGATTGCGCTGAGAGTTCAAAGGAGCGAGGAATAGAGAATGGGTTCGTACCTGCTTGTTCTCGTCATCGCGGCTGCGGCGGCGTTCGTGTTGATGCCACTGCTCATGTCGATTGCCATGCGAATCGGAGCAATCGACGATACGCAGGACCTACCTGTGCCGCGGGTTGGCGGATGGGCGCTCGCATCGGGAGCAGCCCTATCTCTTCTCCTGGTTGGTGTGGTTTTTTCACCGGCCGGAGCCACTCTCCTCGGCACTTCTGAATCTCTTGGTGCTGTTTCATTGGGTGGGGTCGCGATACTGATTCTCGGAACCATCGATGACGTGCACCCGCTCAAGGCCTGGGTAAAACTCGGCGTGCAGGCTGCCATTGCGGTTGGCGTTTTTCTATTCGGCGTCAGGATACAGGTCGTATCGTTTCCACTTGCCAGTCTTGAGTTCGAAGGGCTCACGAGTTGTCTGCTCACTGTGTTTTGGTTGGTGGGAATCAGCAACGCTTTCAACCTGCTGGATGGTGCCGATGGGGTGGCGGCCGGGTCTGCGTTCTTCGCGGCAGCGGCGATATTCATCATGTCTGTGACATTGGGCCACCCCGCAATTGGTTTGGTAACCGCCGCGATTGCAGGAGGTGTGCTCGGGTTTTTGCCGTTCAACTTTCCACCCGCGAGGGCCTATCTCGGAGATTCGGGCAGCCTTGTGGTTGGTTTTATGCTGGCAGGCCTAGCAGTTGAAGGTTCGACCAAAGGACCGACACTGGCCGTGATAGGAGTTCCCCTCTTGGCGTTCGGCGTTCCGGTTCTCGACACGACGATTACGCTGGTTCGCCGACTGGTGCGAGGGGAGTCGGTGTTTCAGCGCGACCAGGACCACGTTCACCACCAACTGGCTCGGGCTGGACTCTCGGCACGCCAAGTGGCGGGTCTCGTGTACAGCGCGAGTGTGGTGTTCGCACTTGGCGCAATGCTGTTCCTCAGCCAGGATTCGAGTGTCCGCTCACATGCCGTCACGATGATTGTGATAGGTGCGGGCGTGTGGATCATCGCACGCCATTTGCGCCTCCACGAGATGAACGAGCTGGCGAGACTCGCGAAACGTGGGGTAATGCAGGCCAGAGTAATTGCCGCCAATGTGCAGGTACGACGCGCAGTGGATCGTCTCACCAACGCACACAACATGTCAGATCTGATGAGAGGCCTCTCGGTTCTGTTACAAAACTCGGAATTCGACGACGTCGTGCTGACTGCAGGGCCGGCAGAGGAGAGGCGCGGTAACACACTGGCTTGGACTCTTGCGGGGGCATCATTCGTCGTAGGTTGGCCGAAGCGCCGCTCCGACGAGTGGGAAGTCGTTTGCCCGTTCGAAGGGGATGGTTGGCTCGGAGATCTTCGGTTGCGCAGGAGACTCGGCAAGAAGTCGCTGCTGCTCGACGTCAATCTGCTCATGGATTTGGTGCAGCCCGCCTTGACCCAGGCCGCCTCGCGGATAAGCGCGGCATCGATCTTCAAGAAGTGAGAATCCTGCATCTCAGCAAATTCTACCCACCCGATCCGGGCGGGTTGGAGAATGTGGTGGCGGCGCTGGCGGAGGGTGCGGCGAAGCGCGGACACGATGTCAGCGTTGTGTGCGCGACAGGTTCGAGCTGGGCAGGGAATTGGTGCACCGATTGCCCGGAGATCAGCGACAACGGTGTGAAGATCTATCGACTCCGGACATTTGGGGTGCTGTCGTCCCAACCGGTTGTGCCGGCATACCTGAAAGCGGCAAAGATGTCTGCCGACGTCGTCTATACTCACCGACCTCATCCCCTGGCTGATTTTGCCTTGTTCTTCGAAAGGCGTCGGCCGGTTATCGTGTTTCACCATTCTGACGTGCAGAGGCAACGGTTGGTTGGAGTGCTGGTTCGCCCGCTTGCGCATCGCATTGCTCGGCGGGCGACAGCCACGGTGATTGCGACTGAATCACATCGCAAGCAGGCGTCTGACCTTGGTGCGGCAGGTCTATCGAAGGCTCGGGTCATTCCGTTTGGAATAGACGAGACGCTGTTCACATTGACCGGCGACGATGCAAGACCTCCGGGGTTTCCGGATCCCGAGAGAGGGGCAGTCGGACTCTTCGTTGGGCGCCTGGTTTCGTACAAGGGGCTGGACGTGCTGCTCGAGGCGATTAGGGGCACCAACCTGAGGGTGGTGGTGGTCGGCGATGGACCTTTGCGGCAGACGCTGGCATCCACAATCTCCCGTGAGGGACTCGGTCGCCAGATGATACTCGTCGGCAGGGTCAGCGACGCAGAGCTGCCGGCCTACTATCAGGCGGCTGATTATTTCGTATTCCCGAGCACCACGCCGGCGGAGATGTTCGGAATCTCACTCATCGAGTCCATGGGTTGTGGCACTCCCGTGATTACCACTTCGCTAGAATCCGGCGTCAGGGAAGTGAATGAGGCGGGCGTAACCGGCCTTGAGGTCCCGCCGGGAAACGCGAGTTCCCTCAGAGCCGCAATGCAGCAACTAGCGGGCGACGCGGAGCTGCGCAACAAGATGGGCGAAGCCGGAAGACGGCGGGTGGAGCAGCGGTTCACGCTGGATCGGATGGTTGAGGCGCACCTGGCTCTCTGTGAGGAGTTAAGAGGGCGGTAAGGCGGTACCCCACTCAACACTTCCCAACCCAGGCGGTATGGCGGTAGGTCGTTATGCTGATCCACCTACCGCCCTACCGCCCTTCCGCCCTACCGCCTCAGTTTGATCGCCCGCTTGAATGTTGAACAGTGGATAGACATATTCCTCGCCTACACACGGGCCCTTAGCTCAGTGGTTAGAGCAGCGGACTCATAATCCGTCGGTCGTAGGTTCAAATCCTACAGGGCCCATCTCCATCACCCCCACCGCGCGGCCTTGATGGGCAAGCCGGGCCATCCTCAAGGTCATATCGAAATCCGCCGATAATTGGTGAAACCGGACACTCGCCCTCCCGAATGGTCAGCGAGACGGGCTAGGCCTATCCTCGATCGCGTTGGCTCGGTTTCGAGCCAAGGACCGGGATATTGCGGTGGCCGTTGCCGGTAACAGAACAGCGCGTGACCAACCGTTCTTTCAGGAGTGCGAGGATGATCTGCAATTCTGCACGCATGATTCGTGGGGAGTCGGGGGTCAATAGCATCTCTTCGAATGCACGCTGCGTGGATGACCCGTTGTATGAGGCGCAACACGCGTTGTTATGGTGGTTCGCACTGATGTTTCTCTCGTTCCTGCTCGCAGTGCCAGGTGCTCTGTTCGCTCAGAACCAGGTTCTTCGCTTCCAACATCTCCAGATAGAAGACGGGCTCTCGCAAACGACCGTTAGATGCATCGCCCAGGACAGTAGGGGGTTCATGTGGTTTGGTACGCAGAACGGTTTGAATCGCTACGATGGCAACACCATCAGGATCTTCGCTCCGGTTCCGCATCTGAGTGAGCAGCTGAGTAACGGTGACATATACGCCCTCCACGAAGATCGCTCGGGGGCACTGTGGATTGGAACGGCAGACGGACTCAACAGGTTTGATCGCGCTACCGAGCGGTTCTCCGCTTATCTCCACGACCCGGACGATTCCAGCACCCTTCCTCCCGGCCAGGTGACCGCCATCTTCGAAGACAGCGATAGCGTGCTGTGGGTCGGAACGAGCGGCGGTGGACTCGCCTTCCTCGACCGCACTGACGGCACCTTCACGAGGTTCCCGTTCGGCAGCGATGATGAAGGAGCGCTCAGCAACGGTTTCGTGCGAGTGATTTCCGAAGATGCCTCGGGCCGGCTTTGGATTGGTGTGGACGGAGGTGTGAACGTACTAGATCGAACGACCGGCAGCTTTGTGCACATGACGTCAAGTAGCAGCCATGCTGATAGCGTGAGGCTCGAGACTGTGCTGGCGATCGAACAGGATTCCGCCGGCGTGCTTTGGTTCGGCACAGACGGCGGTGGCCTCGTTTCGTTTTCCAACGCGACGAGGGAATTCACGCGATACCAGCACGATCCGCGAGATCCGACGAGCTTGGGCCACAACACAGTTTCGTCAATTCATGAGGACCGTCGAGGCGTGCTCTGGATTGGCACGGACGGCGGCGGGCTTCAATTGCTCGATCGTGCCACCGGTCGGTTCACTCACTATCGGGCCGAGGCAGACAATCCCGGGAGCCTCATTGACGACCGCGTGCTGGCAATTGTCGAGGATCAATCCGGTGTGATATGGGTCGGCACGTACGGTCTTGGAGTCGACCGCTTTGACACCAGAAAACCGAAGTTCGTCGCCTATTCGACTCGCCCGGGGATGCGGTTGAGCGGTGGGGATTTCGTGCGTGCGTTTCTGGTTGACCAGGACGGAATGCTGTGGATTGGAATCGAGGATGGTGGGATAAGCAGGATCAACAGGAAGACCGGTGAGTTCACGGTGTTCACGCACGACCCATCAAACCCTCGCAGCCTCGACAACGACAGAGTATTCGCGGTATACGAGGACGCAGGCGGCGTCGTGTGGATCGGTACGGTCGGAGGCCTCAATAGGTACAATCGTCGCACAGGTACATTCCGTCGATATCCAGTTAGTGTCCCTGACTCCGGCAGCGGTGG
>CAYTDU010000021.1:0-19299 GCA_964436395.1 uncultured Gemmatimonadaceae bacterium
TGGTTTGATCTGCCCTTGCTTCAGTTGAGAGTCCTCCTTTTTCCTACCCTTGAGAGCCGTAAGCACTTTCACTGCCGCCAAGTGTCGGCGGGTGTGGTTGCTCCTCCAGAGCAAGCAGTGTTGGACCTGAGCAAATCCAGCCTCATAGTGTTTCGCACCTCAAACGCATCGCAGTTACTTCTTAGATGCTCTTCTACAACGCAAATGTGGCGCGGTGTGATCAACGACAATTATTTTTTCGCCGAGAACGAAGAATAGTTGTCCCTGGTTAGCGGTGTGCGCAAATCGACACACTCCCGAACGGGCGTGTATGGGCGACCGTCGTTGCCACTCAGGGGAGCATGCGTTGTTCAATTCGGCCAAGAGCGGCTGAGGTTGTGCCGGAAAGGAACTTCCGACCTCACGCTTGTCAGGAATGCGCCGAGCAAGAGCCTTTGATCACCCTTCCGCACGTGCTCCAACTCGTGCCGGGCAATCAGAGTGCGTACATCCTCTTCACACGCCAGAACCCATGAAGGCAGGACGATTGTCTGCTTTCTGATCCCAACCACGGCTGGACCAAGTGCGGCCGAAACCAAAACGGGGATGCCACCAATACTGGCTGGCGAACAGGACCAGGTTTCGCGGATAAGTCGCCACCACGACCAAGAGAACAGCGCCAACAACACCAGAGAACTCAAACCCCAACACACCGCGATGCCGAAGTCGAGTCTTGCGCTGCCGGTCTGCGACTCTAGCAACGCCTGGCTCGGCAGCTGCAGAATACGTGAGGCGATGTTGGTGCTCGCAGGGTCTGCATGTATAACAGAGGGAAGCGGTATCTGGGCTGCGGGGATAGCAAGGCCAACTGCGGGCAGCGATACCGCGGCGATCAGCGCCGCGACCCACACCCATCTCGCCGCCTTTCCAAACAGCCTGAGGCAGTGTTCCGCACCGATGGCGGCTCCGCCAATGAGCAGTGCCACCAAAACGCAATAAAGCAACCACGGTAGCATCACTGATCCGCCTCCTCGAGCCGCTCGTCGAGCATTCGCCGAATTCTGCGGAGCTCATCCTGAGACACCGCCTTGTCGGAAAGGAGCCTGGTTACGAGCATCTCGCGGGATCCGAGGTAGACCTTATCGAGCAGTCGTCTCAGTGTCCGGTCGCCCGCCTCCTCCGCTGCTACGAGCGGAAAATACCTGAATGCCTTGCCCTCTTTCTCGTGGCGTACATGCCCTTTGGCCTCGAGCGAACGCAGTACGGTGAGAATGGTCGTGTATGCGAGATCTTCCGACAGGCGATCTCTGACCTCCCCGACCGTCGCCGATCCTTGGTCCCAGAGTACCGCCATGACATCCATTTCGCGGTTCGTCAGGTGTACCTGCACTTGTTTGCCTCGTCTAAGCCATTGTTATGAAAGGTCTTAGCACACTTTCACCGGTCGTGTCGCAGAATTCGCCTTCCACCTAAATACTAAGTACGTAGTAAATCGTAAAAAGTTCCAACAGACCTGTCAATCCACAACACCGAACTAGTAGCGCGTTATCAATACGCGTACCACGTCTGGCCGGTTCTGCACTCTAATTCGTTGGAAACGAGCTACGGTTTGACGATTCGCGCCCTGATCACGTACGGCACGTTGAACTCGTCGGCGGTTACGCAGAACAAAAAACCGCCGCGAATTATTGGAATCGGTCCGGCGGAGAGCCTGAACGGCAGGCGAACACGCCCAAGGTACCGCCCCGAACTCTCAAACACGTCGAGGAGGCGCCAACTCTCGTCCAAAGAGGTAACCGGGACCACCCAGAGGTTGTCCTCGTCATCGACGTACAGCGTGTTGAGTGCCGGTTTGAGTCCGGGAAAGCGCGATCTGTCGATTCTCCCGCCCTGTCGGGTAAACCAATCCAATCCAGCGATCGCGGAGTCCACTTCTTCACTTGAAACGCGCAGGGGCTCGAAGTCTCGGGATACGATCAGTGCGGTGTCGCCATCGACCTGTCTCTTATAGACGCGATAGTCGCCGGTGTTGGCGAACCAGAGATGCCCAGCCGGGCCGATCCGGGACGTGACGCTTGCGGTGTAAGGAATGCCGGCGGTGACGATACCATCCTCGGACCTCAGTTCGAAGTAACTGTTTTCGGGGGGGGTGGGGATCCGTATAGTATCGAGAGGCTGCAACAGTGTATCGAACCGGACCATTACGAATCGGCCTGGCCCGTCTTCGGAGAGGTCAAGGCCGTAGTGGTAAAACCGCCCCGCGCGGTCGAAACGTCCAGGCCACGGCATCATAACGTAGCCACCCAAGATCCGTTTCATGGTCACGTAGGTTCCCGCGGTATCGAACACCGATATTCGCACGTTGCCCGGGTCGATCACCCAGAGATTTCCGTCCGGCGCCCATGCCAGGCCAATCACCTCTTTGAATTCTCCTGGGCCGCCTCCCTCACGCCCGATGGTGCGAACAAAAGACCCCGATGCCTCGAAAACCCTCAACTCCTGTGCCTGGCTCTCGAACACGTACAAGCGGCCTGACTCATCCACCTCGAGAGCCGATATCCGCCCAAAAAGATCGGGGCCGGATCCTTCGAGGGTGCCAATGCGAAGTTCCTCTTCGACGTGCCAGGCAGAGGAGGAATCCCACATACCATGGGAGGGGTTGTCAACGACGATGGTACCGTTACGGAGGGTATCTACAGTCACATCCCCGTAATCATCGGAAAAGTCACGGTCTCCGGCGCAAGCCGTACATGCAACGACGCCGAGGCCAACGAGCGACTTGATCGTGGCGGTGCCGTAGGTGTTGTACCTCATCGGTAGCCTTGAGCATAAGGAGTATTGGGGCGTATGCAACTCCGAGCACGGATTGCGGACGAGACCAGGTCTCTATCCGTGGCAGGATCTGGACACTGCGTGTGCCGCCCAGCATTATTTCGATCCATTGGCAAACAGTCTCTCAACTTCCCAAGACCAGGCAAATCCAAATGATCGACAGAGGCAAACCCCATCTGCTCGCCTTCTTGTTGCTGACCCTGCTCGCGGCAGGCTGCGGTGATTCTCAATCCGATCTGCAGCATGCAGACATTCTCATCACCCACGGCACAATCATCACGATGGATCCCGACCACAGAGTGCTCGAGAACGGCGCTATCGCGGTAGTTGGGGATCGAATCGCGGCCATCGGTTCAACCGATGAGATTGAGACCTTGTACGCTGCCGATCGTACGATCGATGCGACCGACAACGTGGTGATGCCCGGGTTGATCGATGGCCATGGCCATGCAGGTCACGGATTGGTGAAGAGTCTGGGCACTGACACCGGGGAATGGTACGGCGCTACCGAGAGTATCTATGCGTCGGGATCGACTGAATCTTTCTGGCGTGCCGACGCTCTGCTCACCGCGGTCGAACGTTTGCGGTTCGGCGTCACCACCGGTCTCACCTTCTTCGGCGGTGGGGACAGCGTCATGCGTACCGACGATCCACGCTACGGTGACGCTTACCTCGAAGCCATACGGGAAGTGGGTGTCAGGTGGGTGCTGGCGGTCGGCCCCAGGCGTCCTCCCTTTCCGCGCACGTACGCGCATTGGGACGGCAATACCCGCACGGATGTCGAGGTGAGCTTCGAGCAACAGCTCGAGGTGACTGAGGATCTCATCGAGCGATGGCATGGTGAGGCGAACGGCAAGATCAACATCGCCGTGATGTTCCCGACACACCACCCGGAGAACGGGCAGCTCAGCGCAACGGAACAAGAGGACCTCATCCGCCGTACTCGAGCGGCGCGCGATCTATCGAGACAGTACGGTGTGCTGTTCACCCAGGATGGGCACACTCGTGGTACCGTGAAGTTCGCCCACGAGGTACTCGACATACTCGGCCCCGACGCGTTGTTCTCGCACTCCACCGAACTCACCGACGAGGAGATCGCACTCTGCGCTGAAACTAACACGCGCATCGTGCACAACCCCAGCGCGATTGCGTCGATCAACGGCCGATGCCCCGCCACCGAGTTGATGGCTGCAGGCGTTACAGTCATGTTGGGGTCGGACGGAGTTGCTCCGGACCGCAGCTACGACATGTTCCGCCACATGTTCCAGGCTATGCGGTATCACCGGTTTCACTTCCGCGACCCCGACGTGCTGCCGGCGGGCAAGGTGCTCGAGATGGCGACAATCGATGGCGCGCGTGCGCTCGGTATGGAGGACGAGATCGGATCTCTCGAGCTGGGAAAGAAGGCTGACATCATTCTCGTCGACATGGCGCAGCCGCATCTATATCCGGCCAACATGCCGCTGTATCGGGTGGCGTATTTCGCCAACGGCAACGATGTGGAGACTGTGATCGTGAACGGCGAAGTGTTGATGCTGGATAGGAACGTGCACACCGTCAACGTGGCCGACGTACTGCAGGCTGCCCAGCACGAAATCGAGCTTGCGCTCGAACGCACGGGGCTACAGGATCTGGTGCGGACGCCGGAGAGCTTCTGGGGTGAGCAAGCGCCCAGGCAGTAGCCGCGTTTTTTCGGCCATCTTTGCGATTCATGGTGATGGTCAGCTGGATGCGGACCCAACATGCCCCTTTGGGGGTTGAAGAAACAATCCAAGCACGATGACCTTGTTTCATGAACCGATGAGTGCCACCATGATTCTTCGCAAAAGTGCTTTACTGGCCACAGCCACCTTGTTGATGTCCTGTTCTGGGACGCCGGAAGGTTCACTGCAGGAACGGGCCGCCGCGATTCATGACCAGGCCGTCGTGATCGACGCCCACGCGCACCCCAAACCCGGCGCTGCGGAGACTGTGGTACTGGGGGCGAAGACCGGGACGTTCGAGCTCGACTTCATCACCATGAAAGAAGGTGGTCTGGACGCGGTCTTCTTCAACCTGCCAATGCTGTCGAGTGAGACGAGAGAGCAGCCTGTATCCGATTTGATTCTCGAAGACGCACGAACGGTAATGGATGAGGTCGAGAGATACCCAAACCTGGCCGAGGTCGCCGTTTCACCGGAAGACGTCGCGAGGATCCACCAACTCGGGAAGCGGGCGGTGCTGTTTGGAGTGGAAACTGCGGACCCCTTCGGCGGGTACGTGGGCACGCTTGCCCGGCTCTACGACGCCGGCATTCGGATGATCACCCTGCCCTCGGAGGCCATCAGCACCCCCGACCCGGAGCAAGAAGATTCCAGCGGTCTCCCGTTGAACGATTTTGGACTGAGAATCGTCGAGGAGATGAACCGGCTGGGGATGATTATCGACATCACTCACACGTCCGACAGGCTGCAGATGGATATCATCCGCGCCTCGAGCAAGCCCGTGGTAGCATCACACTCCTGTACACGCGCCTTGAATGACATCCCCAGGGAGATGCCCGACTCTGTCATAAGGGAGCTCGCCGACAGGGGCGGCGTTGTCAGCGTGACCTTTTTCCCTGGGCACATCTCCAGCGACTTTCCGGACAGCACTGTCACAGTCGAGGACCTAGTCGACCACATCGATCACATCGTCGAGATCGTCGGTGCCGATCACGTGGGCTTCGGCTCCGACTTCCTGGGATCGGAAGTACACACCGTCGGGCTGGAGTCGGCCGCCGCCTTACCTGCGATTACCCATACGTTGTTGCAGCGAGGATACTCCGAAGAAGACATCGAAAAGTTCCTCGGTGGGAACCTGCTACGCGTGTTCCGCGCGGTTCAGGAGAGCGATGGGTAGTTGAGGGCCTTCTGCGAGCTTTCAGGAGACTCTCAACGCCACCAGTGGATCTACCTTTGCGGCCCTGAAGGCCGGAATACCACATGCCAGTATCGACGCAAACGCGAGAATGCCGACTGCCAAGAGGAAGGTGAGTGGGTCGCGCGCTCGCACGTTGAACAGGTAGCTCTGAAGCACGCCAACCGCGGCGTACGCTCCAAGCGAACCGAGACATACCCCTAGCCCCGTCAAGCCCAAGCCACGTATCACCACTTCTCGCAAAGTCCTGAACTGATCGGCGCCGAGCGCTTTCCTGATCCCGAACTCCCGGGTGCGCTGCGCGACGGCGTATGCCATTACGCCATACACACCCACAACAGAGAGAAGCACCGCTACCAACCCGAAGCAGCCGAGCAGTAACGCGCGGAACCGCGGTTCTGAAACGGCATCCCATAAGAAGTGCTCCAACGGCCGCAGGTCGGAGACAACGACATCGGGATCCATGGCCGCTATGGTCTGCCTGACGGAACCCGCGTATTGGCTCGGATCGCCTTCGACTCGAAGGAGCCCGTCCATGCTCCATTTGAAAGTACCGGCAGCGTACGGGCGATAAAGTTGTGGGAAGTTCTTCTGGTCGCCTCTGTACTTGACGTCGTTCACCACGCCGACCACCGACAGCCACTCATCATCCGTGCGAATTCTGCCGCCGACGGCGCCACCGCTTGACCAATACTTTTTGGCCAACGACTCACCAACCACGAACACCTCGGGGCCAGTTACACCGTCACCCTCGTTGAGCAGCCTGCCTTCGATTGCAGCAATCCCGAGCGTTTGGAAGTAGTCGGGCGTAACCTGTTTCTCCTCCGCCACTATCTCTTCCCTCTCACCCACGGAGTATCCCTCTACCTCGAAATCCACCGTGTGAAACCACCCACTGGCAGGGAAATACACAGCGAGAGACGCTGTCTGAACTCCCGATAGCGCACGGAGTCTGGACTGCATCTCTTCGTTGAACAGCCGACGGTCTTCGAACGTCTGATACTTGGATTCGGGCAGAGAGGTGTCGAACACCAGCACGTGTCGCGGATCTGCTCCGGTCTCGAGACCCATGAGTGCCGCGAAACTCCGGATCAGTACACCTCCGCACACGAGCAGGGTAAGCGCAAGCGCCAGCTGCGCCACCACGAACGCATCACGAAGACGGGTGCGTCGCACACCTCCCGAAGAGCCAAGAGAGGAATCATTCAAGCCACCCGCGAGGTCCGCCTTCGAAGCCCGGAAAGCTGGAGCGATGCCCACGCCCAGGCCGACCACGAGTGCCAGTGCCAATGTGAACAGCAACGCTCCACCGTCTACCCCAATTTGTTCCTTCCTAGGAATTGACTCTGGGCTCAAAACGACTAGCCAGTCGGTGAGCGCGAACGCCAACAGCAGGCCTATGGAGGCCCCCACCGCGCAGACAATCAGGCTTTCTGTGAGCAGTTGCTGCATCAGCCTCGACCGCCGCGCGCCAAGCGCCCCTCGAATGACATGTTCGCGTTCGCGATGCGTTGCGCGCGTGAGAAAGAGGTTCATCACATTTACACACGCTATGAGCAACACAGCGGATACCGCCGATAGGAAGATCAGGAGCATTAGCGTGACGTCGCCCACAAAACGTGTATGCAGGGGAGTAGGAGTCGCAGCATAGGTCAGAACCGTACCGTCCCGCCTCGTGGATTCAATGCTGCGACTTGCAAGCAGCGCTTCTGCCTGCCCAAACGTCACGCCCGGCTTGAGCCGCCCAAAGACCTCGTAGTTCCATGACCCAGAGTGCCGACTTGCGTCCGCCATCGGTAACCAGATCTCGCTGGAGGCGGTTGGAAACGAGAAGCCGCGTGGCATCACCCCAACAATCGTGTGTGGCATCTCCTCAATTGTAATTGTCTGGCCGACAACATCCTGTCTTGTGCCGAATCGGTTCTGCCACACCCGAAAACTCAGAATCACCGCATTCGGGCTGCCGGGGATATCCTCTTCATCCAGAAACCAGCGACCCAATGAGGGCGGTAATCCCAGCGCCCGGAACGCTCCGGCACTCACAAACGCTACCTTCATTCTCTCCGCACCGGCCCCAAAATTGACGTCACGGCTCCATGAGTCATCGAAGGCCGCGAGATCTTGTATTACAACGGTCGTTGCCTCGAGCCACTCCTCGAAGTTTGGATACGTAGTGTTGGTTCGGAAGTGCGCGGCGCGTTGCTCACCAAACTCGAGGAAGACTGCCTCCGAGTTGGCGTTGGCGGGAGTAAACGATAAGGCCACCAGTCTATCCGGCTCAATGTAACCCAGCGGCTTTAGTAACACAGAGTTGACTACGCTGAAAATCGAGGTGGTTGCGCCGATCGCCAGAGCGAGAGTGAACACGGCTCCAGCAGTCCAGCCAGGTACCTTCCGCAGCGTTCTGACCGCGTAGCGAATGTCGGAAAGGACAGTCTCGAACATGGGAAGTCTGATGCCTTTGTTGTTGTCTCGAGGAGCAGGGCTCGGTAACCCACCGGCGCCTAAATACCCAGGGCGATGGGTTGCCCGTTCGATCAAATACTTGACACACAACTTGAACGCAGTGATCCGAAACCACAGACGGGCGCGAAACCGACTGCTGGAAACCGATCGACGGCAGTACTCCTCGTGGAGATCGCCGAGAATCGCCTCGCGCACGAAACCTTGCGGGATGGCGAGTTGGAGCAGGGCAACCGCCACTCTAGGCGGGTGGCGTTCGGTCTCCCCTCTCACTTTCCGAGCACCCCATCCAATCCGGCCCACAACGAAGTGAGCGAATCACGCGCCTCGCGGAGCGCTCCGACCCCCTTCTCTGTGACAGTCACGTATCGTTTCGGCCGGCCGCCGCGGTCGGGCTCAGGCTCGCCGATGGTCGACTGCAGCATACCCTTTCGTTCCAAGCGGTCGAGAGTGACGTACAACGACCCGCGTGAAACGCTCCGTCCCGCTCTCTCCTGCATTCTCTCGAGAATCAGCGGTCCGTACGCGTCTTTCCCGATATGCAGGATGGCGAGGAGCACCATTTGCTCGAATGTGCCGAGCAGTTGATCCCTAGACATGACGACAGTGTAAGCATGCTCGCACGATTCAGCAAGGGGTGCATGATCATCGGATTATCACTCCGTTCGCAAAACTCTGACCGGATCCACCGCGGCAGCTCTCCTCGCGGGCATATAGGCAGCCAACAGCGAGACGAAAGCGATTGCGGCGGCAGCGGCCAGAAGTGTCGTTGGATCCAACGGAGTCACGCCGTAGAGCAGCGTCGAGAGGAATCGGGTGCCGCCGACGGCGCCGCACAGACCGACTAGAATTCCGAAGAATGCAATCACAGCGCCCTGGCGCAAAACGAGCCTACTGGCGTCGCCTTTCGTGGCACCCAGGGCCAAACGGACGCCGATTTCGTTGCTGCGCAGGGATACAACATAGGAGATCACGCCATAGACACCCACCGAGCCGAGCGCGACGGCGATACCTGCAGCGAGAGCCAATAGGATCAAAGTGAACGACGTCCGCGCCATCGATCGAGACATCACGTCCTCGAGGGTCTGCACATTCGCGAGCGGCAGGTTGGGGTTCCCGGACCATATCGCCTCGCGCACATCGGATAGGAGTGTCTTGGGATTTGGGTGTGCAGAGCGGAGCACATACACCATCGACCGTCGCACCCACAGCGATAGCCCGGCAAAGTCCTCCACCGCCATCGGCCAATACATTATCGTTGGTGACGCCTCAGCGAGTCCGACGTCGCGAATGTCACCGACTACTCCCACGATCTCCCTCCACACGTCGGACGTATCGTGCCGAACTCGTCTACCCAACGCAGCACCGGGGTTTCCCCAATACTCACGCGCGAAGTTCTCGGATACCACGCCAACCGGTAGGCGCCCGTAGACGTCCTCCCATGTAATCGTCCTGCCGGCGAGCAGGGGAATGCCCATCGTCTGGAAATAGTCGCCCGCGATTGCCTTATACGAACGCGGGCGCGGCCTTTGATTCCCTAAAAGTGGGAAGTCCTCCACGTACACGGCATTGGTGTTGGTGCGCCTCTCCATTGGAATGGCCGAAGTTGCACCTACCGATTCGACCCAAGGAATTTCCGAGAGTCGCTGGGTGAGCTGCTCGGTGATGGGAACTGCCCGGATACGATCCCTGATGACGTCTACGAGCGGTATCGTGAGGCGTAGTGTGAGGACTTGCTCCGGCTGACTGAAGCCTGGCTCCACAGAGCGGAGGCTCTGGAAGCTCCTCACCAGCAATCCGGAGCCAATCAACAGCACGAGCGCCAACGCCACCTCAGCTACGGCGATCGTCTTGCGGACTCGCTGTCGATGTGCGCTCGTACCTGATCCCCGCCCTCCGTCGCCCAATGCAGAGACCAGCGCCGGTTTACCTAGCTGCGTGACGGGGAACAACCCAAAAAGAACTCCAACGAGGATGGACGATCCGAGAGTGAAGAGGAGTACGAACCCATCGATGCCGATGTTGTCGAGGCGCGGCAGGTCGGAGGGACCCAGATGAAGCAGCAACTCCAATCCCAGGTAGGCAATGCCGAGTCCAATCGCACCTCCCAACAGACCGAGCAAAACGCTTTCGGTTAGCAGCTGAAACGCGATTCGGCTACGTGCCCCACCGAGCGCCGTACGGATGGCCAGTTCTCGCTGTCGCGCCTCGGCTCTAACGAGAAAGAGGTTTGCCACGTTGGCACAGGCTACCAGCAGAACCACCGAGAAGGTACCGAACAACACCCAGAGAACGCTGCCCACATCGCCTACCAACTCACTCTTCAAGGGAGTGATATTCGGGCCGAGCTGCCACTCCACGAGTTCAGACTCGGTGGCCCACGGGTATGAAGCGGTGAGCGGTATCATGCGCTCCACATCGCGCGACGCTTCCTCGATATCCACTCCGTCGCGCAAACGCGCAAGACCATGATAGTCGAAGCTTCGGCTCCCCGCGGCTTCGACCGGCAACCAGTTGGGGAGCAGGAGCGACGGCTCATGCTGTAGCAAGCGGAAGCCCGGATGCAAAACACCCACTATTTCCCAAGTAGAGCCGTTCAGCGTAATCGTCTGACCGATGACGTTTTCGTCGGCGCCGAATTGCCGCTGCCAATAACAGTGGCTTATGACGGTGAGATTTCGGTCGATGTCTTCCGATGTGCTCGTCCGGAACAGTCGTCCGATTTGGGGTCGAACCCCGAGTGCCATCAACGCACCCTCGGATATCCATAGGACGTCCACCAGCTCCGGCTCGGCGAGACCTGTGACCGTCGCCTGCGTGGCATTCCAGACACCGAAAGAATCAAAAGTACGGTTTTCCTCCTGGTACGTGAGATATGTAGCAGCCGTCTGCGCAATGCGTCTGTACCCCAGCCCAGGTGCCGTGTGCGCGACACTCACCAGCTGCTCGGGTCGGTCGAACGCCAGCGGTTTCAATAAGACTCCATTGACGACGCTGAAGATGGCCGTCGTAGCTCCAATGCCGAGCGCAAGCGTCAGTGAGGCGACGACCGCAAATACGGGCTGGCGACGAAGCGATCGCGCCGCGATGCCGAGGCTGACTGGAATCAATGGCAACGCTGTTGGACGGAACGCTATACGACTTCTCCCTATGCCTCGGCGCTCAATCCGCCGTTCCAGAGTGGCAGATCGAACCAGGTCGTGTGCTTGGAACGCCCACATTCGGATCACACCGAACCAGCCATGTCTCACTCGGACGTCACGCGTTTTCTGGATCAGGAGATCGGCTAGCTCATCGCCGTATCGGTTTCGAAACGAAGTCGGAAACAGTCGCAACATTTGACGGAGTAGTTGAAGCATCAGTTGCTCGCATCGAGGATGCTGGAATCCTTCGCCCAAGTCACCATGCCGTTGAACACCCTGGCCTCGGCGGCTGCTCTGCGACGCCCCGCGGCGGTGAGCCGGTAGTATCGTCGCTGGCTGTGCACTTTCGGCTTGGCCTTGCCCTCCGCGATCAGCTCAGCATCCACAAGCTGCTTCAGCGCGCGGTACAGCGTGCCCGCGCCGATCGTGAATGCGCCCTCGGTCCTGTCCTCGATCTCCTGCATGATCGCGTAGCCGTGACGCTCCCCCTGACTCAGCGCGAGCAGGATCTGGAACATCAGCGGTGTCAGAGTCGAGGTCTCGTCGGTGCTCGGTCGTCTTCCCATATAACATATCCATGAAACACATGTGATTTATGCATATGTTATACGATACTGAGCCTTCGTGCAAGAGGGAGCGGCGATCAGTCGGTCTTCAGTACTTCCATCGGATCGATTGTGGTCGCCCTATGCGCCGGTATGTAGGCGGCAATGACAGTGATGCAGGTGAGGATGACCGCCGCGCCTACCAGGCTCAACGGATCGAGTGGGCTGACATCAAACAGGAGGCTCCCGAGCACTCTGCTGAGTGCGCAGACAGTCAATAGACCCAATGCGACGCCAACTACTGCCAGCACGATCCCTTGCCTGAGCACGAGCCCGATGACAGAGTTGGATCCGGCGCCGAGTGCCATTCGCAAGCCGAATTCGCGTCTCTGCTGAGTAACCCTGTTTGCTACCACACCCCACACACCAGCGGCAGCGAGTACGAGGGTGACTCCGCCAAAGACCGTCAACAATCTGGCAAGGAGGCGAGTGTCGGCCACAGAGGCGGACCTCAATTCCTCCAGAGTACGGACTTCTGAGATTGGCACTTCGCGGTCCAGGCCGTTGAGTGCCGCCCGGGCTTCATCCAACACCTCGGCCGGCTCACCGACGGTTCTGACCGCAATCGTGGTTCCCATTCCACCCTGTCGGATACTCAAGTACGCGTCTGGTGTGATTCCCTGCTCAGGTCGGTCATAGAGGACGTCGTCTACCACACCGATCACTGTTCCGCTCGAGCCTCGAACGAAGACTTCCCTCGTCATAGTGACCGTTTGACCGATCGGGTCGGAGTTGGGAAAGAGCTGCGCCGCGGCTCGTTCGCTCAAGACCACCGCTGGTTGCGCCGTAGCATCGACATAGCGATCGAATACGCGCCCACTGATTTCGTCGATGCCGAATGTCGCGAAGTAATCCTCAAGCACGTATTGAATGCCGACAATTGGAGCCGATCCTCCGGCGAAATCAGTAGGCCCGGCGCTGGCGACGCGACTGAACATGCAGTGCCGCTCCAGCGGCGGGGTACAGGTGACCGTTGCAGCAACGACGTTCGGAAGTCGCCTCAACTGTTCGAGATAGGCGTCCTGAAATGCCCCGGGGTCCTGAGCCCAATTGCTCCACGGCGGCAGTGAGTAGTCGAAAATCATCACATGATCGGCTTGGACACCGTGCTCCACGTCCTGCAGGTGCCTCAGGCTCTTGATCATCAAGCCCGCGCCGGTCAGAAGCGTCAGCGCTAGCGCAATGCCCAGAGAAACCACTACGCCTCGCGCATCGGCCCTGCTCCAGCGACCAATGGTTCTGTTTGTTGCTCTGCCCAGTTCCTCTGCGATGCTGATACGCGTTGCCCGAATCGCTGGAAGGAATCCAAACACCAAGCCGGTCAGCAACGAGAGTCCGAACGCAAACAGCAGGACGGGTGCATCCATTCGCATCGCGTCCAAATCCGTGAAGCTCAAGTTCCACCCGCTCGAAAGAAAGCGGCTCGGCCATGCCGCCACGAGCAGGTCGATGCCCACCCATGCGATCCACAGCGCGACGCCGCAACCCAACACCGACAGCAGCACGCTTTCACTCAGGAAACTCCACATCACACGCCCCCGACTGCCCCCGATCGCCAGCTTCACGGCAGCTTCGTGTTTTCGCTCCAGAGCGCGTGTCAGGAGAAATGCGGCGAGATTGGCACAGGTGACCATCAGCACCAGGGCCGCACCGGCAGTCAAGACGAGCAGCGACCTGCGAGTACGGTCGGATACTCTGGAGTCACTCAGCAAACGTGCACTGCCCCCGTGGATTGCATCATCATCGGCTTCAGGAAATGCGGCAACCATCGCCGCGGACACCGCCCCCATTTGCGCCTGCATCGCTTCGAGGGTAACTCCCTCGCGGAGCTTGCCTACCACGTTGAACCAGTGCGCCCGGTGGTTGCCCTCGATCTGCCGGTCGAGCAGCTGTTCCGCTGTTCTTATTGGAACCCACATCTCCGCGGTACCGCTCAGGCCCGAGAACCCGACCGGCGCCACCCCAACCATGGTCGCGGGATTGCCGTTCACGGTCATCGATCGTCCGACTACCGATGAATCCGCTCCGAATCGATCGAGCCATACGTCGTGACTTATCATCATTACCGGCGACGCGTCCGCCGCTGCGTCGCCGAGATTGAAGCTGCGTCCCAGGGCCGGTCTCAAGCCGAGTAAGTCGTCGTACTCGTGTGTAACGACCTCGCCACTCGAGAGAACTGCACCATCACCGGTAGCCACGTTGAACGAGAAGACCGCATACGCAGACGCGGGGTCCGCAAGACGATTCGGGGTTTCCGAAAGGATCGAGTATTCGGGGTAACTCCAAAGGCGTGCACGTTGAGGTCCCGGGCGCGACCTGAAGGAGACCGTCAAATCGAGCAGCGCGAGCCTCTCGGCGTCGGCGTACGGCAGTGGCTCGAACATCGTCGCCTTCACGGCTGTGAACACTGCAACGTTGGCACCCAGCCCAACCGCAAGAACGACCAATGCCGAGATTGTAAACCAGGGGCGCCTTTTCAGTGCTCGTGACGCAAATCTCAAGTCGTTCCAATATGACAGAGCCATCTCTTCTACACTCCTGTCTGCTGGTTGGACGCTATCTGGACCCGATGTGTTGCTTCTGGCAACAGCTGTGCCGATTCCGCCGAGAGCCTAAAACCTCACACTACACTTACTGTCTCAGACATTGAGCCATGTGGCGGGATACGCGCCGTGTGCGTTTGTGGGACGGCGAATCCCAAATGCGGGCAATGCCTAGGCGCGGGAACGTCAGCCTCGGGGCAAGGAGGTTGTATGCACCTCTTTGCCAGAAATCAACGAGCCCGACTCCAAGTTGTGCTTACAATGTAATCGCCATAGCTTACATTGTAACCAATGCATGGGTGGAGCATATGGCGCTGGGCGAATTCGAACAACTTGTACTTCTCGCGATCCTGCACTTGGGTGATGAAGCATATGGAGTCGCGGTGGTCGATGCGATTGAGTCACGGACGGGAAGGTCTGTGTCCCGCAGCTCGCTGTACATCACATTCGACCGGCTCGAATCAAAGGGATACCTGACGTCGGAGCTGCGTCCCGGAACAGGGGAGAGAGGTGGAAAGCTCCGGCGCTACGTCGCAGTCACGAGACTCGGCCTCGATGCACTGCGTGAGTCGAGGAATTCACTGCTAATGATGTGGAAGGGCCTCAAGGGCGTCTTGGAGACGGGGAAATGAGCGAACAGCTGCGACCACCACCACGGATGGCCAGGTGGCTGATCGGGCGCGTGCTCACATCAGCAACTCAACAACACGGCGTGTTGGGTGACCTCGCGGAAGAGCATGCACGTCGCGCCGCTCAGGACGGCAGGCTTCGCAGCAACCTTTGGTATTGGCGCCAGGCTGCGCTCGTCTATTTGAAGTACCGGCTAGCGAATGGTGAACGCGCACGAGGGCAACGCGGGTCAACCGCCAGAGGACTCGTACATGATTTTGTCTCTGACATGAGGTTCGCGGCGCGGACGATCCGCAGGCAGCCGGTGTTTACGACAGTCACAGTCGCAACGCTTGGGCTGGGGATAGGAGCGGTCACGTCGGTATTCAGCGTGGTCGACTCCATGTTGGACAAACGCCTACCCTATGCCGATCCGACCGAGCTGGTGACCGTATGGCTCTACTCACCAGCGGAACAGGAACCACAGAATGACGAAGGATTGGTAGTCGATGGTCGGCGAAGTCCCCACCTCACCTTCCCGCAATATCGGGCATTAGCTGAAGCACGGAACGCCTTCGACGGTGTGGCCGCATTCGGAGCCGGCAACATGGTTCTCACCGAGGTTGCGGAACCGGCGCGCGTATCGGTAGGAGTGGCAACGAGTACGCTTTTCTCAGTACTCGGTCGAGAACCTGTGTTCGGGCGGGCTTTCCTTCTCGAAGAAGAGGGATCCGTCGCCGGAGGGGCAGCGAATGTTGTCATTCTGAGCCACGAGACGTGGCGCACTCGGTTCACTTCTGACCCTGAGGTAATCGGCAAACAGATAACGCTGGACGAACGCTTGCACACCATTGTGGGCGTGCTGCCGGCCGACTTTCGGATTCGGTCGGCGGCAGAGGCGAGCACCGATACCGGAATGCGAGATCTCTGGGTACCGATCGGGCAGCCAGGGTACCGGCTGGGCGGCATCGGCGCCTCCGCCCAAGATTGGGAGGTGGTAGCTCGCCTGAAGGAACACATATCCGTCGAGCAGGCGATTGTAGAGGCAGAGTCGGCGATGCGTGCTCGGTTGGGTGATATCGGCTCACGTATTCAGCTGGTTACCAGGTTGGAAGACGAGGGCCTTGCTCTGGACTCGCGGACTGCGTTGCTCGTAACGATAGTGGCTCTCTTCTTGGTCATCACGTGCAGCAACGTCGCCACTCTTGCACTGGGAGATCTGCTTGGGCGACGTGCTGAGCTGAACACTAGGGTAGCGTTGGGGGCGGGAGTCGGTAGGCTGGTTCGGCAGCTCCTCACCGAAAGCGCCGTTCTGGGGCTGTTGGGAGGCGCGTTGGGAATCCTCGTGGCATTCGTTGGCACAACGGCTCTCATATCTCTGGGTCCCCCGATACCACGGCTGGACGCAGTCACGCTGGACCTGCGAGTTCTAGCTTTCGCCGTAGCGGTTGGACTCTTTGCAGGGCTGGCAGCAGGCACCCTACCAACACTTGTCTCCACGCGCGGGGCTGGAACGACTTCGACTTTGAGCGATGTCTCGCAAAGAACAACCGACAGGCGAGAAGGAAGAATCCAGTCGGTTGTGTTGTTTTTCGAAGTTGCGATTACTGTTGTCCTGCTCGTGAGCGGTGGCCTGTTCTTACGAAGTCTCCAGCACATGCTGGCGGTTGACGAGGGACTCGAATCCCAGAGCGTTGCGACGGTGAGGATCCTGTTGCCTGATTCGCCCGCACCCGCTCCGGACAAGATGGCGCGTTTCTCGCGAGAGGTGCTCCGTGAACTGAAGGAAAGTCCTCTCATTTCGAGCGCTAGTGCGGTGGGCGGACTGCCGTTCGGCGGTGGCATAATCGGCGCCGACGGCCTGAGGATCGTAGGCAGTGAGAGTGAGAGATTTTCTGCGCGCCGTCTACATATACTCCCCGGATTTCTGGAGACGCTTGGGATCCCGCTGATTGCTGGACGATCGTTTGCCGAGAGTGACGGCGCGGATGCTCCTCCCGTAATGATCGTCATGGAATCACTGGCTCGACGTTACTGGCCTGGCGCTTCTCCCATCGGCCAGCAGATAATGCATTGGGGAGAGCCTCGTACAGTCGTCGGCGTGGTCGGCGACGTACACTTGGAGCGCCTCGACACCGAAATAGAGCCCACATTCCTAGTTCCACTGACGCAGATCCCGAGGTCGGAAGTCAACTTCATAGCCCGCGCCAACGGGCCCGTGAGTGCAGTATTCGGGGTTCTACGGAACGCGATACGCACAGTGGACGGCAATCTGCCGATTACTCAAACCGCAACCATGAGCGACTTGGTATTGGAATCAGTCAAAGCCGAACGCTTTCGCACCTTCCTGGTAATGACCTTTGGGGTTGTGGCGGCGATGCTTGCGGCAACCGGAGTTTTCGGAGTGACCGCGCGAAGTGTGGCCCGGTGCTCGCGCGAGATGGGCATACGAAGTGCGCTTGGAGCACAACACCAACATCTACTGATCACGATTCTGCGCGGCAAGCTACGAGTGGCCACTTTCGGCACCCTGGCGGGATTGGCCGTCGCGCTCTTGTTTGCTCGACTGCTGTCGCATTTCCTCTTTGGAATCGAGACGTGGGACATCCCCACCTACGCCGCTGTCGGATCGTTGGTCCTGTTGACGTCCACCGTATCCGGCTACTTGCCGGCACGTCGCATCCTCCGAGTGGAGCCGGCGGACGTGCTTCGAGCGGAGTGAATCGAACTCAACTACAAAACAATTGTTCCATTTCCTGTTATCCGCCACAGAGTAGCTTCAGCGCCCCCCCACCAGCTCCGTGGGTATCTCGAAGTTGTTCTCGGCGAATTGTGGGTTCACCTCAGCCGACTCCAAGACTCCGGTCTGAGCTGTCTCGGGAGTCCAACCCTGCCGGAACCTGCTAGGGAAAAAAATACCATCCACCTCTCTGAACTCGTCGTAGACACGCTCGGGGATGTAGTGCGTGCCGTCGATTGTGACCTCCGTTCTCGCTGCCAAAGGGAGGTGAGTGGTGGTGTCAACCAGGTAGGTGATGCGAGTTCCGAGCGGGAGTACCACGAGCAGTTGATGAACCTGTGTGCCGTCCAATGAGTCGAGCCCGAGGTACTCGGCCGGATAGTCGAAATAGGCAGGGAAGTTGAACGCCAAATCGATCTCGAAGTCTTTCCAGACATCAGCGTCCAGGAGTTCGGGCCCACCTGCTTCTCCATCCTGTCCTGGCCCACTCAACATCGCGGCACGCTCTCCGTCGAAAACCAACGTGGCCCGACCCAACGTCTTGAAGAGATTTGGGCGCCTCACTTCGGTAATGACCGGATCTTCGCCGTCCCATGAAGCCGTTGTCCTGAACGTCTTCAAATCCTCCAGTCGTTCAGCGCCGCCCAATGCCTCCGCACAATTGGCTATAACCTGATCGGCCGTATTCAGTGTCGCGTCGTGTTCATTGTCAGCTGGAGGAGGGCTGCACGCCAGCGCGCAAACGAGGGTCAGGACAGCAATGGGTGTTTTCATCTGGGTCATTTCATTCTCGAGGTTGGTCTCAACAAAGCCTGTGCACAGTACGCAGTTGCGGATAGTCGAGTTCCATGAATGGCGCTCATTCGAGAAACTGAATATTGATTAGTAGTTGCCGTAGCTGGAGAATCTGCATCATGGGAACGTGGAGCGCATTCGTAGAAGTACTTCAGGCCGTCCGAGGTACGGCCACACAGTTGCTGAGGAAGGTGCGCGAGACCGATTGAAAGACACTGCGCGGATCGATCGATGACTTGGTGGCTCGTAGTGTTGTTGTTGCTCACGGCAGCGATGTTGGAACGCGAAGTAGTGATCCTCGTGTTCCTCGTTGTGGTTCCCGCAATGCTGGTGCGCGAGATAGTGCTGCTCACGAAACGGCGACGTCGTCCCGCTGACCACAATGAGAGTGGAACCAACCCAAGCCGGCGAGCCATCCGGAGTCTGCGGATCCTAGCATGGATCGCAGTAGCCGCCGCTGTTGGCCAACATGTAGCACACCAGTTCGGTTGGACTCTCGAGTACTCCGACCCGCTCACCACCGCGTTACTCGTGTTGGCACTCGCATTGACTTTGCTGGCACGGCGAATGTCCAGCCTACAACGCAACGAAGCGGAAGTGCCACAGCCAAATGTCCCATCAACGTAGGTTGCTGCCCCAAAAACGCCCTACCGGATAGAGCACCGGCGTTTAATCCTATGTCGGTCCGAACC
>CAYTDU010000022.1:0-19281 GCA_964436395.1 uncultured Gemmatimonadaceae bacterium
CACAGACGAAAGGGATGTATCGTAGGACAAGAACACAACAACGTCGAAAAGCGGGGAGCCGGTGTTGGTCTCCCCGTTTTTTTTGGCCAATCGTGAACTCAGCGACGGTATTTGCCGCGGAGTGACGCAGAATTACGCGGACAACGGCAGGAGATTGGCTTCCCCATCCAGCGCGAGGAATGTCAGCGTTCGTCCGTGTCCATCCGCGGCAGAGACTAATGGCGATTGAACTCGGTATAGAATGAGTTAAATTAGAGTTTAATTACCTGTTTATTTCTAGAAGTATGGAGAAGGATCATGCTCAATCGTCGAGAATGGATTGCAACAACTGCGGGCGCAGCGGGCGCACTGTTGCTCAATCCTCGTTTGGTCAATGCCTTGCGTGACAGGCAGCTCATTCAGCGAGTCATTCCATCTACTGGTGAAATGGTGCCGGCGGTCGGCCTTGGCAGCTCGGCAACATTCTCTCGTGTGGCGCGCGGCGAGGACGTTGCTGCTCTCAAAGAAGTGCTGAGCGCCATGGTCGAAAACGGTGCAACCGTGTTCGATACCGCACCCGGATATGGAGCGTCCGAGCAGGTAGCAGGAGACATCGCCAACGATCTTGGCATAGCTGATCAGATTTTCTGGGCTACTAAGCTCAACGTCGTGCCTCGTGGTGAGAGCTCGGCCGATCCGACAGCAGCGCGCGAGCAGATTCACGCTTCTTTCCAGAGGTTTCGGCAGGAGACGATCGACCTCATTCAGGTACATAACCTGGCGGATGTCCCGGTCCAACTGGGAATCCTGAAGGAACTGAAGACCGAGGGCCACGTCCGTTACATTGGGGTCACCACGACCAGCAACAGCCGGTACCAGGATCTGGCAGCTGTGATGCGAAACGAGCCACTGGATTTCGTCGGAATCGGCTATGCCGTTGACAATCGAGATGTTGAAGAGACGATTTTGCCGCTTGCCGCAGAGCGGAAGATCGGAGTGCTGGTATACCAACCGTTCGGGCGCACGCGTCTCTGGCAGCGTGTGGGCGATCGTGAGTTGCCGGAATGGGCAACAGAATTCGACGCAACCACCTGGGCGCAGTTTTTCATAAAGTATGTTCTCAGCCACCCCGCGGTGACTGTAGTTACACCCGCAACGAGCCAGGCGAGGCATATGGTAGACAACATCGGTGGCGGTATCGGACGCCTGCCGGACGAGGCGATGCGTGAGCGGATGGTTGAACTGGTCAATACCTTGCCACAGGCACCACCACGCCGACGTGGGGGCCGAACACTGTAGATCTCGGACATCGATAACGCGATGCTCTGCGAACAAGCGTGTAGCTGCGGGGACGCCCTCGGAAACTTGAACTAGGACTGTAGGAAGGCTGCAACTAGTTTCTAGCCCAGGCCCTCCTTTGCTTCATGAGATCAGAGTTTGTTGTGCGTGCCGTCGCAGAACGGCGGGTTCTTCGTCTTCTTGCACCCACAAAAAGCCTTTAACTCGTCTTCCGTTGCCTCCCACAAGACAGGGCTTGGATCTCCTTCCTGGTGCGAGGCGTCGCAAAAAGGCTGGTTCTTCGATTTGCCGCATGCGCACCAGGCGTATCTTTTCCCGGCTTCCACTTCGATTAGGTAGGGCGCCTTCTGGGGAATGGTCGGTTCCGTCATGTGTTGGTGCCTTGTTTGTGGATTAGAATTACGCTCTGCACAAATATTATCAGCGTGTACCTACGTCAGTCCAGACTGGTCTTCTGGCTCTGTGACAACTCCTATCGTGATAACTGTATGTTAGGTACTTTAACGCTCGTTTAGTCACCTGGCATCCAAAGTTCCTCGTTGGGTGGCTTCGGAGACCATTTTCGGATTTGAGACACGTGCCTCAATCGTGAACGGGATAGCGCCAGGATGCCTGATGCGATCGAAAGACTAAAGGAAGCGCTTGCGGACCGGTACACGATAGAGCGGGAGATCGGTAACGGTGGAATGGCGTTCGTCTACCTTGCCGAGGAAATCAAGCATGGGCGCAAAGTTGCGCTGAAACTGCTGCACCCGTGGTTGCGCAACGTAGTCGAAGGCAAACGTTTCCTGGATGAAATTCGTGTTACCGCAAGCCTGAACCACCCGAATATCCTGCCGCTATTCGATTCCGGCGAAGTCGATGGATTGCTCTACTACGTGATGCCGTACGTAAACGGTGAGACTGTGGCGGCACGCATGGAACGATTGGGGCCGTTTCCCGTGAAGCAAGCGGTCGAGATTGCGACCGAGGTAGCGAATGCGCTCGAGTTTGCGCACCAAAACGGCGTAGTCCACCGCGATATCAAGCCTGGCAACATTCTTCTTCAGGCGGGTCGGCCAGTGATCAGCGATTTCGGCATCGCTCTGGCCGTCGCGAGAGACCCTGATCAGCGGGTTACCGGACAGGGTCTCATGGTGGGTACGCCGGAATACATGAGTCCCGAGCAGGCTCACGCCGATCCAAGCATAGATGGACGCAGTGATATCTACTCACTTGGCACAGTACTGTATGAGATGCTTGTTGGTGAACCTCCATTCATAGGTAGCAGCCCGCATGCCATTCTGACCAAAGTCATCAAGGAAAACCCGATACCGGTTGGTGCAAGACGCGAAGCTGTACCGAGTCATGTAGATGCCGCAGTGATGCGCGCCTTGGAAAAACAACCTTCTGATAGATTCAAAAGCGCAGCCGATTTCGCGAAAGCTCTGAATGTTGAGGAACTCACATCTGGGCCTGCTGAGATTCCTCATGAACAGAAATCGGTGCGTGGTAGACGACTGCGGCCGATTGCTTTGGGCGGCACATTTCTGGTTTTGCTCTCATTCGCATTCGTGTTGGCGCTCGTATTGGGGAATGGCCCCGATGCCTTAGCAGCCGGACAGACCCAACGATTTACAATCGCACCCGGTCTGGAGTTGGATCCGGCGATCTCTCCGGACGGCCGGATTGTTGCCTACTCTTCGGGGCCGCTCGGGGATATGAAGATCTTTCTAAAGGAAGCTGGTGTCGGCCGTCGCGGAATCCCATTCACCGATTCCGTTTCCGGGCATCACCGTTGGCCCCGCTGGTCACCCGACGGTAATCGAATCGTTTACATCAACAACAGCCCAAATGGTAGCTCCGTGCAGATCCTACCGGTTTTAGATGGGACACCTAGCACAATTGCCCGCATCGATGGCGGACTAGGTGAGATTTACGGTGCTACCTGGTCTCCCGACGGGACGCGGATTGCATACGGGATGAACGGTGGGATCTTCTTGGTGTCGGTCGCAGGCGGAGAACCTCGCAGGCTTGTTTCTCTTCCAGATGGTCACTCCCCGAGTTGGTCCCCCGACGGTTCCAGGATAGCGTTTGTGTCGGGCAACCCGACATTCGTGTTCGGCACATTTGTGCTAGGCAACATTGCGCCCAGTGCCCTTTGGACCGTTTCGTTGCAGGATGGGCTAGCTGTACAATTGACCGAGGCCACTTTTCTTCACATGAGTCCCGTTTGGACCGCTGATGGCCAGTCGCTCGTGTTCGTGTCGAATCACGATGGCAGGCGCGATATCTATCAACTGCCGGTGTCGCGCAATGGAAGGGCTGCCGGAGAACGCGTGCGTTTGACAACTGGCCTGAATGCCCACACGGTAAGTCTTGCCAAAGATGAGTCTTTCCTTGCCTATTCGGTGCTCCAGACTAATGCGAATGTCTGGTCGCTGGACATTCCCGAACGGGGCAAGACGAATACCTCTACAGCGGTGGCAGTCACACACGGCAATCAAACCATCGAGGGTTTGGCGGTTTCCCCGGACGGAACCTGGCTGGCCTACGATTCAGACCTCAATGGAACGCAGGACATCTATAGGATTCGTATAGGGCAGCACGCGGTGGAACGCTTGACTACCGATCCCCACGACGATTTCTATCCGGCGTGGACTCGAGACGGTCATGAGCTGGCGTTTTACTCGTTCAGATCCGGAAAACGCGACGTGTGGACTATGGATGCCGATGGATCGAACGAGACGCAGGTGACCTCCGGTTCTGGGCATAACCGCGCTCCACAGTGGTCTCCAGACGGCACGAGCATTGTCTACCACTCAGATAAGACGGGCCGATCTGAGGTGTACGTTGTGACACGGGATGGCTCATCGAGAACGTGGAGTGATCCTCGACAGCTCACGTTTGACGGGGGATTCTATCCTCACTGGTCACCGGATGGACTCGAGATCACTTATATCCGATCGGAGACAGTCCGCGTGATTCCTTCAGCCGGGGGAGAGTCCCGAATTCTCACCCCTCTGCCGGACGATCCAGATGTAGCGGTGCCGTGGGCCGTGGCCTGGCCACCGGATGGCAGGTACATCTACTACAAAGCGTTCGGACCGGAGCGGCGTTCTAGCTTCTGGCAGATCCCAGCGGCAGGAGGTCCCCCGCGTCTATTGGCCGAGTTCGACGATCCCGATTTTCAGTCGCTCAGAAACGAATTCGGTACGGGCGGAGACAAGCTGTTCTTCACCGTGAGCGACCACGAGAGCGACATCTGGATCATGAATCTGAGGAAGATTGGGGAAGGGATGGAGGTGGAGGAGTTTTGAACAGCCAACTTCCAACAAGGGATGTCCAATGATGAAGTGATTGCCACTTGGACATTGGACATTAGGAATTCCGATCGCTTCTTCCCGGATGTCCCAAGGAGCACTACTCTTATTCACATGTCCGAACGATCTCAGTCGGAGCTATTCGCGCTCCAAGAAGTTCTCGCCGGGCGCTACTCGATAGAGCGGGAACTGGGGCGGGGCGGTATGGGCATCGTGTACCTGGCGCGGGATGTGGCACTCGATAGACTGGTGGCGATCAAGCTTCTGCCACCAACGCTGGCTGCTGACGCGGAATATAGAGAACGGTTCATTGCTGAGGCGCGCACTGCGGCCGGTCTTTCCCACCCGAACATAGTACCGATTCATTCGGTTGAGGAACACGGAACATACGTGTTCTTCGTGATGGGCTACGTGGACGGTGAAACACTGCGAGAACGTGTCGAGCGTGTCGGCACTCTATCAACCAGATATGCGATGAAGGTGATGCAGGAGGTTGCCTGGGCGCTTGGTTACGCCCATCAGCGTGGCATCGTACATCGAGATATCAAGCCAGACAACATCATGATCGAGGAGGCCACCGACCGCGCCATGGTGACCGATTTTGGTATTGCACAGGTCGGTCGGACTGACTGTGAGGAGCCCACTGGGGAGGTTGTCGGGACAGCGCGCTACATGAGTCCCGAACAAGCGTGCGGCGATGCTGTGGATGGCCGCAGTGATCTCTACTCGCTTGCCGCAACGATATTCTATGCGCTAACCGGTCGAGCACCCTTCGATGCGCCCACGGTTCCGGCAATGTTAGCCCTGCAGGTGTCGAGTCCGGCGCCACAAATCCAGTCGCTATGCCCAGAAGCTTCTGACCGTCTCGCCACTGTCATTGATCGCTGCCTGGAGAAGGCCCCTGAAGACAGGATTCAGACAGGTGACGAAGTGGCACGAGAAGTTGGTGACGCTCGCGGCCGCGACCTGCGCGCACCACCGCTCGTACGTGGCTTCGTGCGTAACGCCGAAGTGACGACCATGGTGATTTTCGCTCTGGTGTTTGTTGGCGGAAATGCTTCCGCGGGGACGGAAGGTTTCAACATCTCGCTGGGTGGTCCTGGCATTGTTGGCCTGATTCTGATAATACAACTGGTTATGGTTGCCCGTCGGCTGCTGCGGGAAGGGTACGCTTACGAAGACATCCGTGCCGCACTTCTAGCTGAGGCGGTGGTGCAGGAAGAAGAGGCAGCTGTCACCACCAAACGCCGCTGGCTGAAGCGAATGAATACGATGTGGCACAGGTTGTGGGCTGGGAGGTTCGGCCGGTGGTTCTTTGGAATAGCCGGAAAAGGTGTCAAGCCGCCCGAGCGGCCGGCTCGCCCTTCAACTGACGCGACAGAGCTATTCCTCAGTCGGGCAGCGGTGGATCTATACCATGAACTGCCTGCCGCAGATCGCTCACAGCTGGGTGACGTTCCCGCCATCGTTGACAGGCTGGAGAACCGTGCGGAACAGCTACGCGGTCTCGACGACTCGGCTGAAGAACTCACCGCCACAGTTGCAGCACTCGAGAAGCTGCGGCTGGCGCTCATGCGACTCCAAGCTGGAGAGGGGTCAGTTGAAGACCTAACTTTGCATCTCGAACGAGCGAAGGAAATCGGCGATCGAATCGACCGTGAGATCGCTGGCCGTGGCGAAGTGGACGCCATGTTAGGCGGTGGAAGATGACTGACGTAGTTTCGGTGCTCAACGCCGCACTAGACGAACGGTACCGCATCGCCCGCAAGCTGGGCGAAGGCGGCATGGCAATCGTGTACCTGGCTGATGACCTCAAGCACAACCGTCAGGTTGTAATCAAGGTCTTCAAACCAGAGGTTGCCGAACAACTGGGCGCGGAGCGCTTCCTGCTAGAGATCGAGACCGCGGCGAGCCTCAACCATCCTCATATCCTCACAGTGCACGACTCGGGAGCCGTCGAGGGTCTGCTGTACTATGTAATGCCTTTCGTGGAAGGTGAGTCTCTACGCGATCGCATCGATCGGGAAAAGCAGCTCCCTATTGACGACACGCTTCAGATCGCTCAAGAAGTTGCCAATGCGCTAAGCCACGCCCACTCGCAGGGTGTGGTCCACCGGGACATCAAACCCGAGAACATCCTTATGTACGGTGGTCACGCCGTTATCGCAGACTTCGGCATCGCGAAGGCCGTGAGTGCCGCGGGAAGCGAACGGCTTACTAGCACGGGCATGGCGGTGGGTACGCCAACGTACATGAGTCCGGAACAGGCAAGTGGTGAAGACGTAGATGCGCGCAGCGATATCTACGCGCTCGGTTGTCTGGTGTACGAAATGCTCGTCGGTCAACCACCTTTTACAGGTTCGACTGTGTCTGCGGTCGTATCGCAGCACGTTGCGGCGCCGCCGCCCTCGGCATCGCTTGTCCGCAATTCAGTCAGTGAGCAGATGTCTGCGGCGATTCTCAAGGCGTTAGAGAAAACTCCCGCGGACAGATTCGTAACCGCCAGCGACTTTGCAAAGGCGTTGCAGGGAGCAGGGACTGCTCCCTCAACGCCCGGTGTCTCGCCTCAGTACGTGCACGCCGCACCGGTGCGCCGTCCGTCGGTGGGGATAGTGAAGGTGGTGGGCGTCTATTTGCTGGCTGTCGCAGGTGCCTTCTTGTTGCTTGACTATATGGTGAACAGGTTTGTCTTGTCCCCTCACCTGCCAATTGTAGGCGTGGTGGCGCTGCTCTCACTCCTTCCCGCGGTGTTGATCTACGCGTTCCAGCCCGACCGTGGTTCCGTGTCGCAATGGACCGGTCTGGGCAAGATAGGAATACCGGCAAACTTGGCCGTGTCGGTTCTGCTTCTTGCTTTGATGTTTGGCACCAGAGACCTCGGCGCTGTTACGAGTTCAGTGGTAATTGAGGACGAGGACGGAAACGCAGTCGAACGGGTGGTTCCCAAGAGTGAATTCAGGAAACGACTAATCTTCTTCTACTTTGATTCAGAAGACGCAGATTCGAGGAACGATTGGTACTCTTTCGGGATTCCGGGCGCCCTCGAGTTGGACCTCAGCCAGGATCTCTTCTTTCAAGTCACCTCGCCTGAGCGGTTCGCGAGTGAATTCGTTGAGCGGGGGTTTCCAAACGCGGTAGGGGTACCACTCACACTCAAACGCGGCCTCGCTGATGAGGCTCACGTGCCGATGTTCGTGTCAGGTTCCTACAGGTCCTACGGGGACAGCCTGGCGGTTACCGTCCAACTATATGACACCGACCGCGGTAGACTCTTGGCCGAACGCACCTTTTTAGGCACGAACCTATTTGAGGTTGTCGATAGGGTATCGGTGCAGTTGAAGCGCGATCTCGACCTTCCAGCGCAGTACATCGAAGAAACGGAAGATCTTCCGGTAGCCGAGATTGCCACCAATTCCATGGCCTCGTTCGAGCACTTTATGCGGGGTGCAGTCGCGCTCACACTTCGATCTGACTGGGAGCTCGCAGAATCAGAGCTCGACCAAGCCGTTGCCTTGGACGAGAGCAATGCGTTGGCGCACTCGATTCTCTATGGCGTCGCGGTACTCGGGAACGATAGAGAGAAGTCTGCGGCCGCAATCCAAAGTGCGATGCAGCACATGTATCGGTTGCCCGAGCGAATCCAATTCCAGATCAAGGGCTCATACTACGACTTCATGCAACAGCCGGAAAAGGTGATTGCGGTAACAAAGATGCGCGTCGAGTTGTCGCCGGAGGATCTAGACGGAAGGGCCCTGCTAGCTCGTTTGCACAAAATCCGTAGCGAGCGAGATGAAGCGATTGCACAGTATGAAGCGATCCTCGAGATCGATCCTACGCAATACGACTACCTGCGTGAGCTTGGCGAGCAGCACCGGTTGAATGGCGATTTTGATGAGGCGATCACATACCAGGAGCGTTACGCCGGTCTATTTCCCGAGAACAGCGCCTCGTTCGTATCGCTCGGGGCGCTCCACAGAGTTTTGGGACAGCACGAACAGGCCAAGGAGTACTTTGATCGTGCCCTCTTGTTGGACCCAAACAACATCTCGACGTTGGTGAGCCTAGCGCAACTGGAGCGGAGTTTTGGGAATTTCGAGGCGGAAATTGCACAGCTGGACGATGCTCTCCGGCGTTCCAGGACTTTGGAGGACTCGAGCGTCGTTCTCGGAGCACAGCGCCGTGCTTGTTCCTTCCGCGGCCTTGCATCTGGCGCCGTGGAAATCCTGGAGATGGAACTGGAAGTGTCGGCGGAGGTACTGGCGACCGTTCAGTACTTGGTAACACGCCTCATGACACTCGACCTGTATGTGCAAGCCGGCAGGCTGGAAGAAGCCGAGGGTCTTTACGAGGATGTCGCAGGCGAACTTCGTGCGCCGTTTGATAAGCTGACATCACTAGGGCGGCTAGCGATATCACTCGAGCTCGACGACGCCGATGCGGCCGAACCGGCGCTGGCAGATCTTTCGAGTTTTGTCGAGTCCTTCGGTGCCGGGACGCTCCTACCGAATGTCCATCAAGCCCAGGGCCGGATTCATGAACTGCGCGGAGAGTACGATTCGGCGATTGAGAGTTACCAGGCGCAACTCGAAATCGATCGCACCAATATGACCGTACTCCGCGACATCGGTCGTTGCTACAGGAAACTCGGCGACCACGATAGGGCCGGGGAGTTTTTGGAAGAGGCTCGAAGAGTGGTTTCGAAAGATCCGTGGGTGCTTCATGAGCTGGCACTGATCGCGACCGAGGAAGGCGACATTGACACTGCTGTGAGCCACTTGGAATCGGCGCTCGAGGTCTGGCGGAACGCCGATCCGGGTTTTGAGGCTGCGGCGCGGGCGCGGGAACTGTTGGAGACGCTGCAGGCTTCGTAGCCGATCTATTCGACTCAACAGACAAATCCCTCTCAAGATCCCCCAAGAGCCCCTAGCATCCGCGCGTTCTCGGGCACATGTTAACCGTTTAGCGCCCTCGGTTATCCGTAGTACTTCGGTCTGAGAGGTTCAAGATGAGATCCACAACGAGTGGAAACGCTGCCGTGTTCATTGGGATGCTTGCCTTAGCGACCCTGTTCGGTGGGGCACAAATCGCGGCTCAGGAGACGCCGACTGGCTGGACTCCGGAACTGGTTATGCAGGTGAAGCGTGTCAGCAGCGTGGTTGCTTCCCCCGACGGATCTCGAGTCGCCTTTCAGGTGGGTTCGGCAGTCATGGAAGGTGAGACTAGCGAGTGGCGCTACCAGATATGGGTGGCGAACAGCGATGGCTCAGATGCTTACCAATTGACGCGGGGAGAAAAATCCTCCAGTGGTCCTGCCTGGTCCCCGGATGGTGCCTGGCTCGCGTTCATCTCGGCTCGCAATGATACTGCAAACGTCTGGCGCATTCGAATAGTGGGCGGCGAAGCGGAGCAGGTGACGCACGTGAGGAGTGGAGTGACCGCTTTCGCTTGGTCACCCGACGGCACGTCGATAGCGTATTCAATGCCGGATCCACCGACTGAAGAAGAGATACAGAACCGGAAAGAAAAGAACGATGCGTTCGTCGTGGACGAGAATTTGAAGGAGGTGCATCTATACGTCGTACCCGCCAATGCTGCTGATGACGGCAAACGGGAGGCAAGGAGACTCACGCAGCCCGGCATGAGCGTATTTGGCTTGTTCGCTGGCATGCCCTTCAATTGGTCCCCGGATGGATTGAGTATCGCTTTTGCCCACGCACCAACGCCGAAGGTGGACGATTGGACGAGAACCGACTTGTCCGTCGTCGACGTAGCAACGGGGTCTATTCGTTCACTCGTGAATTCCAGCGCCGCAGAGGGTCAACCGACGTTTTCGCCCGATGGGCGCTGGATAGCGTACACGGTGAGCGATGATCCGCCGACATGGGGATTCACTTCACGTGTGCATGTGTTGGATCCCGATGGCGGAGAGTCGAGACCCCTGGCCTCGAGCTACGACGAGCAGCCCGGAATTGTAGGGTGGAGCCAGGATGGGCGAGGCGTGCTTATTTCCGAGACTCACAGGACGATCAATCGCGTCAGTTCCCTGCCGCTGGATGGCGGGGCACCTGTGGACATCACCCCGGACAACCTCATGGTGAGTGGCCCGAGGCTGAACGTATCTGGCACGCATCTGGGATATGTGTCGGAGATGCCGGATACTCCACCTGAGGCATTCCTATCTGCGATCGATCGATTTCAACCGGCGAGGGTTAGTTCCATACAAGACATCCCGGACATTCCTATTGGCGATACCCGGGTCGTGACGTGGAACTCCTCGGATGGCATGGATATCGAAGGGTTGCTAACGCTCCCCACAGGGTATGTTAGCGGGACGCGTGTACCGTTGCTCGTTGTAGTTCACGGAGGACCGACGGGGGTGTTCACGCAGAGCTTCATTGCCAGTCGCGGCGCCTACTCGATTGCGTCGTTTGCAGAGCAAGGTTTTGCCGTTCTGCGCTGCAATGTGCGTGGCAGCAGTGGCTACGGCCGCGAGTTCCGCTACGCCAATTATGGAGATTGGGGTAGTGGTGACTACCGTGACATAATGACCGGTGTGGATGCCATGATAGAGCGCGGTATTGCCGACCCCAGTGCGTTGGGCGTGATGGGCTGGAGCTACGGCGGTTACATGACATCGTGGGTGGTTACCCAAACAGACCGCTTCAAGGCTGCGTCTGTCGGCGCAGGTGTCAACAATCTCATGTCGTTTACCGGCACCGCCGACATAGCCGGTTTCATCCCGGATTACTTTGGCGGCGAGTATTGGGACGTGTTCGAGAATTGGCGGTCGCACTCCGCCATGTTCAACGTCAAAGGGGTGACAACCCCGACGCTGATTCAACACGGAGAAGAGGACGCACGAGTTCCGGTCGGACAAGGCTACGAATTCTACAACGCGCTGAGGCGGCAGGGCGTCGAGGTCAAGATGGTCGTCTACCCACGCCAGCCCCACGGGATTCAGGAACCTAGGCTGCAACTCGACGCAATGAAACGGAATCTCGAGTGGTTCGGGCGCTGGGTGAAGGCAGGGCCGGTGAGCCTACACCGCTGAGGCCGGCCCACCACCGGTCAACAGTCTTTTTAGCCCCGATTGAGATTGTATCTCATGATCGACGCGTGAATTGATTCAGGCTCTCGTTCGAGATCGTAGACGTCCCCTTTGGCCGAGCGCGGTACGGCGAATTCGCGAAGCCGATCGATGTCTCGCTCGTCTAGCCTGAGCGACATCAAGCGCAGGTTTTCCTGCAAGTGTTTGGTACTGCTTGCGCCCACGATTGCAGCCGCAACCTGCGGTCTTGCTAATACATAGCGGGTAGCGACGTTACCGATACTTACACCCTGGTCAACCGCGATCCCATCGAGCAGTCTCAACAGCTCCTGGAAGGCATCCCAACCTCCAAACTCATCGATCATGAGTTTGTACTTCGTCAAAGAACGATTCGCGAGTGTGCCGGATGGTTCCGGTCTTCCCAGCCACCGGTCTGTGAGAAACCCGCCGGCCAGCGTACCGTAACACAACAGGTGTATGCCTCTCGTTCGGCAGAAATCCGCCATGCTTTTCTCTGGACGGTGGTCGAGCAACGAGTATTGGACTTGGTGCGATACTACAGGCACTCCTGCATCCACTATCTCACGAAGTCTCCGCACGTCGAAGTTGGTCGCTCCAATTTGATGGATCTTTCCGGCCGACTGCAGCTCGTGAAGCCATGAAGCGGTTTCCACATATCCTGGAATCGTGTAATCCCACCACGCAAATTGCACCAGGTCGAGACATTCGACACCGAGCCTCTTGAGCGAACGGTCGATGATCCGTTCCGTGTACGTTTTGGAAATCGTGGACAGTATGTCTCGATCGGGTACGAATTTGGTGTGTATCCGAATCCGCGTTCGATCGCTTCTATCAGGAAGAGCGGAATACCAGTGCAGAAACTGGCCAAGTAGGTCTTCAACCCCGGTGTAAATGTCGGCGCAGTCGAAAGCCGTGAAACCGGCGTCGGCGTGTCTCGCGAATGTCTCGATCGGATCATCGGTCTCGGCAGAGTGCACGTTGTGGCCTGCAGAGAACTGCCATGCACCCACTATGATTTGCGGAACGTGGAGGTCGGTCATTTTCGTGATACCCGGGTCTCTGTTATGGCGTTTTTGGTACTTGCGAACATATTGGGTGGGCTATGCATACGAAAGGTGAAAGGTCAGTGCCGCCTACGCGTGAGATCGAGTTCCACGGAGGAACCTTGGGAGCGCTTGCACCATTCGTTCTGTTCTTGGCGGGTGTCTCGTGGCTTGCCTTCTCGGGTGCACCTGACGAGAGGGGCTTCTGGCCGATACTGCTTGCTGCTCTTGCGCTTGGCCTGCTGCTGGCGCGCGATCGCAAAGCGTATGCAGACAAAGCCATCGACGGTATGAGCCAACGCATGGTGATGCTCATGGTTATGGCGTGGTTGCTTGCCGGGGTTTTGGGTGCATTGATGAACGGGAGCGGTTTCATCGATTCGCTCGTCTGGCTTGCGACTCGCACAGGGTTGTCAGGTCGCTGGTTCGTTGCAGCGGCTTTCCTGGTATGCTGTGTAGTGTCCACGGCGACAGGCACGAGCCTAGGGACGATATTGCTCTGCGCGCCGCTGCTCTATCCAGCCGGAGGTGATCTCGGAGCGTCACCTGGAGTGTTGATTGGGGCGATCCTCGGTGGCGCCACCTTTGGTGATAACATCTCACCCGTGTCCGATACGACCATTGCATCTGCCACCTCGCAGGGAGCGGATATTGGTGGGGTTGTGCGGAGCCGTCTCAAGTACGCGCTTCCCGCGGCGTGTTTTGCCATTCTGGCATACGTGATGTTTGGCGCCGCTGATTCTGGCGTACCGCCGGCGATTGCGGCCACGGCATCGTCAATTGGGCCTCGAGGCCTGCCGATGTTGCTCGCGCCGGGAGTTGCCATTGGTGTGCTCCTCAGTCGCAGGCACTTGTTGGAGGGGTTGATATACGGTTCGCTAACGGCATTGACTGTGGGCCTGTTGTTGGGTCTTCTCTCACCAGGCGAGATCTTGGTGATTGACCGTGAAGGGTTCGTTGCCCGCGGACTGATCGTCGAAGGAATGGAACGTGGTATTGGTATCTCGATCTTCACGATCCTGCTGATGGGGTTGGTAGTTGGCTTGGAAGGGAGCGGCCTCTTGGATCGTGTCGTTGGGTGGGCGACTGCCAGAACAACTACTCAGAAGCACGCTGACATCTGGATCTTCACAACCGTTTCTGCTGCGGTTCTGCTCACGACTCATTCAGTGGTCGCAATTCTCACCACAGGGAAATTCGCGCGCGAGATGGGCAGCACTGGCGGCCTATCTGCGTACCGCAGGGCGAATATCCTCGATGTTACGGCCTGCACCTATCCGTTCCTGCTGCCCTTCTTCATACCGACGATCTTGGCCGCCAGCACCACTGCAAGCGGGTCGGAATTCGGCATGCCGCATCTGTCGCCGCTAGCCGCCGGGGTCAACAACTTCCACTCGTGGGCTCTGCTCGCAATCGTGGTCTTCGCGGTGACGACAGGGTACGGGCGGTCGGAGAATTCAACCGCTGCGAAGTAGCCCGCGATGAAGACTGATTTCTCCATGTCCCTTTTTGCCCTCCCGTTTCCCCCTTGCCCCGTTTTCGTAGGGGAAAAGGGAAGACGGAAAGGGGAAAAGGCAAAAAGGGAAAGGATGTCTCAAGGTACCTGGATCTGATCCCCAAAGAACAAGGCGTTCAGGAATAGACGGTTGGTACCTCGCCAGTAGCCGCGGAAGTTTGTGTTGTCGATCAGTAGGATAACCGTTCCACGTCCGAACCGATCCACGATCACTGAAGGGGAGCCCCTCAGCCTCTCACGGTTCTCTGCAGAGATGTAACCACTGAGATGTGGGTCGTCTTCTACCAGCTTGGCAACCGTGCTGTAAGCGTTCTTGCTCGGGGCGAAGAACGTGTTGTGATCTCTCCAGATCGGGAGGTGTCGGCGTGTGTAACCAAAACCCAATGGGTGTGTGATGTCGAGATCTGCCTCCCAAATCGAACCGCCGATCACCTGAGGACCTTCGAAGTTGCGCGCATCTTCATAGTTCCGCCGGGCAGTCTCTTCTTCCTCGTCTTCCTCAGAAGCAGGCTTTCCGAATCCTGGCTCGTCCACATTGGGAGTGAGTCCGTTACGAGTCGCCCACGCCGCGGCGCCTCGTTGTGCGATCACGGTACCGCCGCCGCGGATCCAGGTCTTGAGAGTCTCGATCATGTCACCGGAGATAAAGCTGAGGTTCCCAGAGACCAGCACGAGAACATCGTAGTTGGCCCAGTCCACACGTCCGAAGTCGGTTACGTCCACCTTCGTGACCGGCATGCCGATCCGCTGATCCAACAGATGCCAGAGCTGCCCTACGTCGTATGAAGAGATGCCCTCACCCATGGGGATCAGCACACGCGGTGCTCTGACAGGTCTGAAGTTGCCGCTGCCCAGATCAATTCCCTCAGTGGAGTAGCCGGTCGTGGCGCTATGGATTGCGACGTTAGCCTCTCGTGCGACACTCGTCACGACTGCAAAGAGCGAATCGGGATTCAGGGTCTGGTTGCCAACCGGAATCGATATCGATCCACGCGTGAACGAACTCTCTCCGCCTGTGGTCGAAATGGTGAACGGACTGAATGCTGCCTCTGCGCGTACTCCAGCGGCCTGCATAGCTTGCAGTGCTCGTGGCGCTCCAGAGTTGCTCCAGTCCATGAGGTACGCGATCCAACTCCTCTCCACTGCGGTGGCACCGCCTACATTCGGCATCTCCGTGATCTGTGCACCCAGGGGAAGTCTGCTTGTTTGCAGCGCGAGATCGGGCATCCCGTACGCGAGACTTATCGTCCAGGTGGACGCGTCATAGAAGACGCTGTCCGCAAATGTATTGGTGCGTTCAAATACTGAACGGGCAAGTCGGTACATCGGTTGGCTGGCAGGGACCACCCAGGCATTGCCTGGCTCAAAGGTGACGTGCTCTCCCTGCTGGGTGGAAGCGAGTTCATAGACATCAATGTCGTGTCGCAAGAGGAGTTCGATAAACTCGCGGTTTAGTGTGTGATCGTATGGGTCGCCGAACACCCACCCGCTAATCTCATATGCGTCACCCTCAGCAATCGCCGAGTCGAAGAACTCGCGTTGATAGTCGACCATCGTCTCACGGTTCTCGATAGTTGCCTGCACGGTTGCCATGGCGGCACGCAGCTGGTTCCTGATCGCAAATGCGAACGTCAACAGGCCGTGGTGGGTGCTTTCCTGTACGTGGCCACGTGAGCTCGCCTGTTCGAAAAGAACTGCTAGTGCCCCTAGGAAGCCCGGGTAAGTGGACCCGTAGCCGGGATAGCTGTTGTCGAATACTTCACCGCTGAAGTACAGTGAGCCCATCCCATCCATCGCCCCGGCCCAGTAGTCGGCAAACGTCTCTGTGATCTCCGTATAGAGCCGCTCGGGCAGCAGAGGATTCCAACTGCCGACCGGTTTGGTGGGTTCGAAGAAGAAAGAACTACTTGTACCCATCTCGTGGTGGTCTGTAACGACTTGTGGGCGCCAGTGGTGGTGGAACGCAACGCGCGCTTGGCTCTCTGGATTCACCAACGGGAACCAATCGCGGTTGAGGTCGAACCAGTAGTGGTTGGTGCGACCGCCGGGCCACATCTCGTTGTGTTCCCTGTCGGCGGGATCGGCCACGAACGGCTCTGCCCGGTTCATGTTGACCCAGAACGCATGTCTATCTCGACCATCGGGGTTGAGTGTAGGCTCTATGTGAAAGACACCTTCATCCAGGTACTGCTCCACCTCCGCTCCGGTGCCCGCCACGAGCCAGTAGGCCGTCAACATACCCGCCTCAGCCCCGGACGACTCGTTTCCGTGTACGTTGTATCCCAGGTGAGCGATTACGGGCAGATCGTGCCTGGCCGACGTTCCTGGCTCCAGGGAAGCGAGATGTTCCTGCCGGATTGTCTCTAGCCGAGCGTGATTGGCCGGCGACGTAACCGTCAACACCGGCATGAATCTGTGCTCATACGTGAATCCGATCGACTGGTATGTGGCACGGTCTGACAGCCGCGCCAACTCCTGCATGTATGCGACAATCCTGTCGTGTCGAGTATGGAACGTCCCAATCCGATAGCCGAGAAACTCCTCGGGAGACGGAATATCCGGATTGAATGAAGAACCGTGCGGGAAGAAATACTCGCTCTGCGCAGCTGCCTGATCTGGCCGGACCGTAAACAGGCCAACGATCAGGAACGCGAACAGCAGCGAATGAACAATACCTTTCATCGTGGTCGTTCCTCTCGAGTTAGTTGCCTATGGCTTTGAGTACTTCTCTCACTAAGTCCCACCTGTTGAATCCCTGCCGGCCGTAGTCCAAGCCGCGGCGTACGATGACCAGGTTGTGTGACGGCACCACGATCACGTATTGGCCGCGATTGCCCGCGGTGGAGTAAGCGTCGTGAGGCACATCTGTTCGGTTGTCCGGCACGAGCCACCACTGGCCGCCGTATGCATTTCCGATATCGGCGGTGGCAGGCGCTGGTGTGCGCACGAACTGGATCCACTCTTCAGATATCAGCTGTTCGCCCTGCCACATGCCGCCTTGGAGATAGAGCATGCCGAACCGCGCGAGGTCGCGAGCGGTAGTGTATACCTGGCTGCTCAGGACGAAGTCTCCAAACCTGTCCACGGAAAGGAAAGTGTTGCGCATGCCGACCTTGTCCAGCAATGCGCGCCTCGGGAATTCCAGGTAGGTCTGGTGGTCGCCCAACGCGAGCTTCATAGCGTAGACCGCCAGAATTGTGTCGTAGTTCTCGTAGTCCCAGTAGGTGCCGGGCTCGTGAATCAAGCCTCGGCTTCTCGCGCCGTTCACAATACTCGCGCCGGCCCAGTATGCCAGACCGGAACCGGTTGCATACTCCATATTCCTATTGTCTACTGTGTATAGACCGCTTGACATGTTCAGCACATTGCGCAGTGTGATCGTATTGCGAGCGTCGAACTGTGGGGTGCGTGACTCAGGTAGCCATTCGATCCCGAGCGGCTCGTCGAGTGCCATCCGACCTTGGTCAACGAGCATCCCGATCAAGGTCACTGCGATGCTCTTCGCGGTCGACCAGGTACGGGTCTTGGTCGAGACATTTACACCTTCTGCGTACCGTTCGTGGATGATCTGGTCACCATGAACGATCAGCAGACTCAGCGTTACCTGTTCTGGTGTCCCACGCTCGAACGCCCAATCGGAAGCGGCCTGAAGCGCGTCGGCATCGATTCCTCTTGGGAGTGACCGATCTTCAACTACGTCGCCCATCGGCCATGGCATGGAGGCCGGATCGCCGGGCGGTGGAGGCATTCTCAGGGTCGGCAGGTTCTCAATGTCTTCTAAGGTCTGGTCGGGGGCCATGATCACGCATCCGAATCCATCACGGAACGCGGCCCGCATGACAGGTGTGCCTCCCGGGACACCGATTGCCACCGCCTTACGATCCCAGTCCACATCGTGCTCGACCGCTCGCCCGGTACCAACTGCATGTCTGGTGTAGGCAAGCTCTTGAGCCAGCACCTGCTCAACGGTGCGATTGGAAGTGAACAAACCGTTGCACAAAATCAGGGCTTGAAGACCGTTTTGAATGATGTCGCGGTTGAATCGGAAATAGTCGTAGGACTCTTCCTGCTGGGCTTGAGTTGTGAGAGGCCACAACAACACAGACGCGACGATCAGCGCTGAGATACGTCTCATAACAAACCTGCCTGGCATGTTTTGGTGAGCGAAGTGAGTTGCACTAATCATAAAGACCGAGGCATCACGCCGACAGCGGCACAATGCTCTGGTGAGCGAACACGACAGTCTTCGCGCGAACGAGAGCCCGCGTGTTGCGAGAAATCGAGTTTCCCAGGGTTGTTGCGCGGTCAGCTTCTCATGAATGGTCGGGCGGCATCCAACAATTTTCCTCGCCACGGCGTGAAGTGTCTGCCAATCCGAAGATTTTCCAACCATCGGTGTCTTTGAACAGCATCATCGCGTTCACACCGCAGTGACTGAATTCACCGCCGAAGAAGAAGGCAAATTTCATCCATGCGGTCGCAAGTCGTCCATCGACTTGGATCTCGACGTCCCAGATCTGCTCGTCCAGGATCTCATCTCGCTCCTGAGCGATGGAGCTGAGCCATCCTTGAGCGTCCGACGCGGAGAGTGTGGGTACGCCGTCGCTTTCTCCTGCTCTGTGGAGCAAGACGCCGTCAACAAGACGCGCACTGACCATCGCGCTGTCTTTGTCCCGCATACCGTCGAAGACCTGCTGGATTGCGGCACGCACTGCTGCCGCCTCAGGATGTTCTGCCGGCTCCTCAGGCGGTGGGGGGGCTGCGCAAGCAGCGAGCATGAGAAGAGGTAAGAGACGTTTCACTTTCGAAGCCTCGCGTTTTGAGTTTGGTGGTAACGGGCGCAGGCAAACGTACGTATGAATCGGCGGTGCGGCTAGGTGCGAGTAAACCGCAGGGCCCAGAACGGCTGCCCCACAATATGGCAAGTCGCGACTTATGTCATTTAGGTGGTACACGGGGGTCACTGATTTGGTGGACCGTGCTGTCGCTCTTGTCGGAGTATGACATACCAACAACTCTTCCCACCGCGTTCTGCGTTCCTCAATCCGCTCGCCGAAGAGGGTAAGCCAAAAG
>CAYTDU010000023.1:0-19175 GCA_964436395.1 uncultured Gemmatimonadaceae bacterium
GTAGGATGAGGCCGCGCTTGAACGCCATCGAAGAGCGGATCCTGACCTGGGCCTCAAAGCCAACAGGTACACTCGCCTTGAAGCCCGTGGGCACGAGCGCGACATCGCCTGGATCGAGAGTCAGGCGATCGGCATCGGCCTCCCGTTCACACAACTCGCCAGAACACCCCAGTCTCATCTTGACACTTCGTCCGACCAGATAGGCCCTCACATCATACCCGGCGGCGCCCTCGGTTTCACGACTGGGCAATACCACGTCCGGATACAGCGCCTCGAAAACCACTTCAATTCTATTTGGGTTCATTCACCGCTCCGCTGTCCCCTGCATCATTGTCTTTGAGGCGCCCGGAGGTCTTCAGGGCACTTCGCAGCAAGAACTCAATTTGACCATTCAAGCTGCGCAGATCGTCGTTCGCCCACCGCTGAACCGCGTCGAGCACACGTCGATCAATACGCAGCGAGAACGCTTTTCGGTCTGCCACAGGGCTACTGGTAGAGTGAACCCGTGTTCACTACAGGCTGAGTACCACGATCCGAGCAGAGCACTACGAGTAGGTTGCTCACCATCGCGGCTTTCCGCTCTTCATCCAAATCAACAATGTTTTTCTGCGACAGGAATTCGAGTGCCATGTCGACCATGCCGACAGCGCCTTCGACGATTTTGGTACGAGCTGCTATTACCGCCGTGGCCTGTTGGCGTTGCAGCATCGCATGGGCAATCTCCGGTGAATATGCGAGGTGACTGATGCGCGCCTCGATCACCTCCACACCCGCTTTGTCGAGCCGTGCCTGCACCTCACCCTTCAATTGCTCCGAGATCTGGCTGGTGTGACTACTCAACGCTACATCGTTTTGGCCATGCGCATCGTAGGGGTAGTCGGTTGCCAGGTTACGCAACGCGGCTTCGCTTTGGACGTGGACAAAATTCACGTAGTCGTCGACTTCGAACATTGCTTCTGCCGTGTCTACGACCCTCCAAACGACTACGGTACCTATCTCTATTGGATTGCCGTTGGCGTCATTTACCTTGAGTTTGCCGGTTTCGAAGTTGCGAACTCTGAGCGATATCTTGCTCTTGAGGAAGAAAGGATTGGCCCATCGCAGACCCGAGTCCCTGACTGTTCCGGTATATCTCCCGAAAAACTGGAGCACACGTGCTTCGTTAGGGTTCACGATGAAGAGCCCTGCCCAAAGCACAAACACGAGAGCCCACAACGTACATACTGAAATGATACCCAAAACGTGCTCCGCGGCGATTGCGGCTATTGCAAGCCCGGTGAGTGCCAGATGCACGACGAGCAGTACGAGCACCATCGGCAATCCGGCTGCCGCCCTGTGTTCCTTTTCGCGTATCATCCTCTTTCCTCCTGGAATGTGATACTAATATGATATCACTATGCCTGCGTATACACAATACCTATTCTAGCGTGCTATCGACTGACGAACGCACATCCTCATTCGGCCCTAGACATTCTCGTTCGTTTCTCATATCCCTCAAGCGTGTCCATTGAGAAATCGTTCGGGAGGGATGTATGTGCAGGTCAGTTCTTCTGTTGTTGGTGTCAGCCATGGTTCTACCGTGCGCGACCTACGGTCAAGAATCCGTAGACCGATATACCAGGGATTTCGAAAAAAGAGACGGGTATTTCCCGCTGTATTGGGATCAAGACGAAGAACGCCTGTTGCTCGAGGTCGTGAACCTCGAAGAGGAGTTTCTCTACCTCACTTCGCTCGCAACGGGCCTAGGCAGCAGTCGGGTCGGCCTCGACCGAGGGATGATTGCCGACGAGGCTGTCGCACATTTCGAACGCCATGGCAGTCGCGCACTACTGGTTCTATCGAATCCGCGGTTCCGGGCGACGGACACCGACAACGAGGCTCTCGTCAGATCGGTGAACGAGTCATTCCCAACATCTACGATAGCTGCCTTTGAGATCATTGCGGAAAACGATCCGGACGAGGAAGAAAACAGTGCGATTTTGGTTGACGTCACTTCACATTTCCTGAACGACCACGTAGGCGTTGTGCAGCGACTCGAACGCGCTGGGCAAGGCACCTTCACACTGGATCGTGGTCGATCGACGATCTATCACAATCGCACCAAAGGTTTTCCCACCAACACAGAAATCGAGGTGTCGCTGACATTCAGGACCGAAGTTCCCGGTGAGATAGTCCGCTCACACGCACCCGACGGCAGAGCCGTGACGCTCAGGCAGCATTTCTCAATGGTTCAGCTACCGGACGGCAACTACAGACCTCGGCGAGCGGACGCGCGGCTCGGGCACTTCGGCGTTTCGTTTTATGACTTCTCGCAGCCGTTTGACGGTGTGTACAAAGGGCGGTACATCGCTCGTCACAGGCTCCAGAAGACGGACCCTGCAGCCTCGTCGTCGGAGCCGGTCGAACCGATCGTCTACTACCTAGACCGCGGCATCCCGGAGCCGTATCGCACGGCCTTTCGAGAGGGTGCTATGTGGTGGAATCGTGTGTTCGAGGCCGCCGGATTCACGAATGCCTTCCAAGTATCGGATATGCCGTTTGACATGGATCCCATGGATGCGCGTTACAACGTGATTCAGTGGGTTCACCGGACGGAACCGGGATCGTCAATCGGCCCGACGATAGTAGACCCCAGAACAGGCGAAATCATCAAAGCGGCGGTCAGGATGGACTCATATCGTTCCCTCGTCGATTTCAACATCTATGCGGGTACACATCCAGTCGAGTCTCCGGAGCAGATGGACATCTCCAGCTGGATAGCATCTCTCGACGACAGCGTCAGCGCCGAGGAGTTCGTCATGGCGAGACGGCGTCAACATGCTGCACACGAGGTTGGTCACACGCTGGGCTTGGCGCACAACTTCGTGGCCGCCAGCAACGGTCGTGCATCGGTAATGGACTACCCTGCTCCACTGATCAAGCTCGTGAACGGGGAAATTGACATCTCAGACGCATACCGCAACGGCCCCGGCGCATACGATTCCGTGGCCATTCGTTATGCCTATACCGAGTTCGCGGAAAATGAAGAAGAGGCAGGCCTGCTGGCGATTGTAGATGAAGCAATGGCAAATGGCATCAAATTCAACGCGGACGGGGACAACGCGAGTTGGAGCTCGTACCCGGAAGCGACATCGTGGACTAACGGTACCGAGGCAGTCTCCGAGTTGTCTCGAGTGATGGATGTTCGCCGGGCCCTCATCGACCGTTTCGACGAATCGGCGATTCGCCCCGGCGAGCCGATGGTGTGGTTGAACGAGCGGTTTGTACCGGTGTACCTGCACCACAGGTTCGCACTCGAAGCAGCGGTGAAGACGATCGGTGGAATGGAATTCAGATATGCGGTCCGCGGGGATCCTCTGCCACCAACACGGATCATCGCTCCTTCACGGCAGCGACGGGCGCTGGAACATGTTCTTGACGCGCTGGAACCGGAAGAACTGTCGATTCCAGAACGCATTCTGGACCTAATGGCGCCACGTGCGTACGGATACGAGACGACAAATAGATATTTCGGAACCAGCGCTGCTCCGGCATTTGATCAGATCGGAGCCGCGAGAACGCTTTCAGCCATGATCGTGCAGAATCTCCTTGCGCCACAGAGAATCGCGAGGTTGGTAGCATTCAACGCGCGCAACAGCGACTCTCCATTACCCGAAGACGTAATTCAGCGCATCATCGAGCGAACCTGGGGTGGGCTTCCGGGCGGACGCAACGCGGCGCTCCGCCGGGTGGTGCAGAGAGTCGTGGTCGATGAGCTTATCGATCTCGCAGCGAACCAAAACGCTGCAGTTGAAGCGCGTGCTGCCGCGGAGTGGGGGCTGCATCGAATTTCTGACGTAATCAGAAACAGGACAGCATTGCTCCCGGCTGAAGAGGCCCATCAAACATTGGTGCGGGAAGAGATAAGGCGGTTCATGAACAGGCGGTTCGACTCGACCGAACGCAGCGAGTCACTCCCCGCCCCACCTGGGACACCGATTGGAATCAGCCGACATTGAGCGACGCTCAACGACCGCGTCAACAGACGGCAACGATGGAGATTCGGCGGAGGCGTGTTGGTTAGCTACCTAGCCAATACGCCACCTTCATCGCCAGGACATTCGTGCCGCTTGTCTCGAAGACATCTCCGAACGCGTCGCCGAAGCTGAGTTCCCCCGAATCGGAATCGTGTCTCCTACTCTGTTGCCAAACGAGGAAGATTGTTGAACCAGGATTGAACTCCCAGCGGAGTACTGCGTTCGTTCTAAGCGATGCAACCCGATAATCGGGATCGCTCAGAGTGATATCGGTATTGTCATTCCGATCCACATCGATTTCGAGCGACTCGTCACGTGCCATACGGTCGGTGTCGAGGTTATCGAACCTATCTGCATAACTCTCCGCCTTCGGATCCTCAACGAAACGGAAAGCATCATAGGCTCCAGCGGATAGGAATGGCTCCGCATATAACTCGAACGACATGCGCGAAGTGAGCGCCACGTCTAGGCGGATTGTAGCCGAGAGTTCTTTACGGTCTAGGCGGCCGAAGAGGTAGAAGAGTGAATCGCCGACTGTGGAGCTGGTGAGGTACTGGCGATCCGATGTCGACAGATTCAAGCGTCCACGGACGCTCGCAGATAGGCTCCCCGGCGGCCGCATGTTTATTGACCCATCGAGCGAAGTTGTCTTTGCCTTGGACACATCCTCGATTCGATGGCTTACTCCAAAACTGAGCCAATAGGGCCGCTGCCAATCTGTGCGCCCGCGAACCGACGCCCGCCAGTTGGCCGGCTCCATCAACGCCGGGCCGCCGCGGAGGAGTGTTGTTGAAAGCGCAGACAATGAGCGTTCTCCAGTAACGCTCAGGTTCCAGTAGTTGAGGAAGTCCGCGTTCACCGACGATTCGATCGAGGTCTTGGTACGCTCCCATGAGTGTGAGAACTCACCCTCTTGCTGAACTTGCCAAGTGAATTGCCGGAAGAGACTCCCGGGTCTCAGTTGGCGCACGCGCATCTGCAGCCGTTGCGAGTGGTATCCCGTCCGCCTCATGTATCCAAAGTCGTTGATCTCGAAGCCTGGGCTACGAGTGGCAGCCCGTGCTTCCCACGTGAAGGCTCCCACCACCTTTGCGACCCGCAGATAACCTGAAAACCCTTCCAGGGCCGTGCGACTCGAGTCAACTGAAACGTTTGTTTGATCTGGGCGCTGGTAGTAGCGTCTAGAACTCTCCTGCGTAGCAAGGATCGCCTGCTCCGATCCCTCAACGCGCGATCCCATGAGAGCAGTGCCGATTTCGAACTGGTCTCCGCCGAACCTCAAACTGAGATCAGCTCCTCCCGAGAACGCTCGGCGGTGTAAGACGTCGAAAGCCGGTTCGTCCATTCTGCGGACCGTGGCGGTGCCCATCGCTCCATACGCCAGACGACCGCGCATCGCATTACGCTCCAGACGCAAAGCGGTATAGCTGGTGAGCGGCTCCACTGGCGACCTGTCTTCTACACCGACCGAATCAACGATCCGAGCCTGTTCTTTGGCAGTAACAGCCTGCATGAATCCCAGAGCCCACCCTCGACCGATTTGTCCAGTGAGTTTCGACGCGCCGAGAATCGTGGTCTGGTCCAGATCTTCCGCAAAACCACCGTCGGTGCTGGCGGACACCTGTGGCGCCCGACCGATTCTCCTCGTGTAGACGAGGCCTTCGCGACTGCCGCCCCCCCCCATACCCCTGCGCATTCCGGATGACGGTGTCAGTCCAAACTGAAAGAGGTTTGCGCCCTCGACGAAAAACGGTCGCTTTTCGGAGAAGAAAGTCTCGAACGCAGTGAGGTTCACCTCTGCGGCGTCAGCCTCGACCTGCCCAAAGTCCGGGTTCGCCGTAAGGTCCAAGGTGACCCCGCTCGTGACTCCCAACTTCAAGTCAGCGCCGGCTCTGAAATCAGAATGGCGGCCGGTAGCGAATGGGTTGCCTTCCTCTGACTCTTCGAAAGTCGCGCTGCTCGCTGTGTACGGCAGCAACTCCACACGACGGGGAGTGGGAAGGCCCTCGATGCCTACGAGATCTGCGTAGTTGGAGACTTCCCCAGCCTGGTCTCGCGGGAAAAACGGCCAGTTCACCTCTTCGTTGCGGCGATTGATGTTTCGCCGAAGCCGGACCCCGAACACCACCGAATCGCGAGGAGGGAACCGAAGCTGTGAGAACGGAATCTTCAGTTCCACGACCCACCCCAAAGAATCTTTCCTAGCGGCCCAATCGTAGACAGGATCCCACGAGTCGTCTTGGCCGCGGCCATCGTTGTAAATGAAGACGTCTCTTCGCGTCCCAGACGGATTGATGCTTATTTCGAATGCAGTCCGCCGATCGTAATAAGAGTCAATAATGACGGAGAATCCGTCCGCCGATGCGCGCTGGTCTCGCCGCATGAGACGCCCATACACCCGATCTGGCTCCCGATCGTACCCGCGGAATCCGACGTAGAGATCGCGGTCTGTGTAAACAAAACGCACTTCGGTCGATTCACTGGGAACGGCACCTTCCACAGGATCCTTCTGAAGGAACTCGGTTATCGGCGGCGCCGCCAACCACGCCTCGTCATCCAACCTACCATCCACCTCGGGTGCCCCGGGTACTGCTCTGACCGCCTGGACAGCGCTTGGGATTTCCCGAGTTGCGGAGCTTCCTACATAGCTATCTGGGGGGGGGTCATCAACCTCCTGAGCAGCAAGTAGAACCGGCAGCGCGCCCAAAGTGCATACAATGCTTGTTATCTTCACGAAAAGCCTATTGTCGTTTGATTGATCCTGATCAGCTAACTGCCAATAGAGTAAAGACTTCTAACATTATTCGGTAATTAGACTCCAATTTAACCGAATCGCACCAAAAATTCAACGCAATATAGTATGCCTCACCAGAATCATGCGTGAGCGACATCACGTTTACGCGGTTCGGAACAATCTTAGAAACTTCCCACCCTACTAAAAGTACGTTTACTGAACGCGTGACGTTGCGACCACACAATCAAGGCAATCGCAATCTCTGCAGCACTACCACACTCCTCATGGCCCCAACATCTCACCAGCCTACGCTATTATTCAGTGAGTGGGCGCCACATTAGCTCAGAAGTGCCCATCATTGTTCAAATCCTAGTTGAATATGGAGTTCACCATGCGTCGGACGCCCGTTGCTTTGATAATCCGCGACGGGTGGGGATACAACCCCAACCCGCCTGAAGTCATCGAGCGACAGCAGAGCGCTGTTGCACTCGGGGATACCCCGGTTCACGACCGCCTCGCGGCGGAGAACCCGTGGAGCCTGCTGCACTGTTCAGGTGAGGAAGTCGGGCTTCCACCGGGTCAGATGGGGAACTCCGAGGTTGGTCATCTCAACATCGGAGCCGGCCGAACCGTATTCCAGGACCTGGTCCGCATCACACGATCGATCGAGGACGGGAGTTTCTTTGAGAATGAAGTACTCTGTTCGATCATGGACCATGCCAAGCGACAGGAAACGGCGTTGCATTTGATGGGGCTCTGCGGCCCTGGGGGAGTACACAGTCACGAGGACCATTCGTTCGCACTACTCGAGATGGCAAGGCGGTTTGGCCTGACGAACGTTCAGATCCACTGTCTGATGGACGGGCGCGACACCCCGCCCACCAGTGGTGCCGGCTACGTGCAGAACACCATCGACAAATGCGCTCAGATTGGAGTCGGACGCGTAGCGTCAGTTATCGGTAGATACTACGCAATGGACCGCGACAATCGTTGGGAGCGTGTCGAGAAGGCATTTTCAGCCCTCGTATACGGTGAAGGCAGGAAACGGCAGGACGCGGTCGAGGCTATCCGTGAATGGTACGCCGAAGAAACAACTGACGAATTCATTCCTCCCACATTGATTCGGGATCCGGAATCTGGTGAAGTCGGCACTATTCGCGACGGTGACGCGCTGGTTTTCTTCAACTTCCGCGGAGACCGAGCGCGTGAAATCACCAGGGCATTGGTTACCGAGGACTTCGATGCATTCGAACGTCGATCTGCACCGAAAGTCCAAATGGTCTGTCTGACCGAGTACGATGCGACGCTAAACCTCCCCGTGGCGTTCAAGCCTGAGCGACTCCACAATATCCTGGCGCATGTCCTGGCTGAAACCGGAATCACGCAGTACAGAATCTCTGAGACGGAGAAGTATCCTCACGTCACCTACTTCTTCAACGGGGGCGTCGAACCACCCGTCCAGGGCGAAGACCGGCTTCTCATTCCTTCTCCGAGGGTGGCCACCTACGACTTGCAGCCTGAGATGAGCGCATTCGAGATCGCCGAGAATCTCACCGCGCAGCTGAGAGCAAGGTCTCACGGATTCTACGCTGTGAACTTCGCGAATGGTGACATGGTAGGCCACACCGGCTCCGCGCCCGCAGCCATAAAGGCGGTTGAGACTGTCGACCGATGTGTTGGCCAGGTATTGGAGGCGGTGGAGGAGGTTGGAGGCGTCGCGTTGATCACTTCAGACCACGGCAATGCGGAATGTATGGTGGCAGACGACGGCCAGCCGCATACGGCCCACACAACAAACCCGGTTGACATCACCTACATTGGTGCAGAAAAGACAGCGGTTGAACTGCGTAGCGGTACACTTGCAGACATTGCACCGACAATCCTCGAATTCTTCGAGATCCCACAACCGGCGGAGATGACTGGGAAGTCCCTGCTAGGTTAGGCTGGCGCAGCCCCGATCGCATCCAAAGCGGGTTACAACAGTTCGCCCCGCGACCGGATCAAACTCAGTGTGCTGGAAACCGGAATCCACACACACACGTAGTGGATGCATCCCTATCAAAGCGAAACATCAACTTTGTTTGGACTGGAGAACGGAGAGTCGTTTGCGGGGATCTCAACTGCTTATCGGTGTCGCGACGCTGCTAGTTGTATTGGTGAGCGGGGTTGCCCCAGTGTCTTCCCAGGAGCAGTCTGTGGACGCGAGTGGCCACGGAACAGCGCCATTCGCAATAGCAGTGCGGGCTATGCCCTCGAGCCCGCATATCGATGGGGAACTCAACGAGTCTGTCTGGCAAACGGCCCACCCATTCAACGATTTCACCCAGCGCGAACCACACGAGGGTGCCCCTCCTACCGAGGAAACCGAAGTCAGAGTTCTATACACCGACGCGGCATTGTACGTCGCAGTTCGTGCCTGGGATTCGCGGGCAGGTGAGATCCAGGCGCAACTCACAAGACGTGACGTAGAATCACCATCAGACTGGATCGGCATAGCGATCGACTCATACCGAGATAGACGCACCGCGTTCGTTTTTATGGTGAATCCAGCAGGAGTGAAACGGGACATCTATTTCTTCGATGACGGTGAGGAAGACGACTCGTGGGATGCAGTGTGGGATGTTGGCACTAGTCGCGACGAGCGGGGGTGGACAGCTGAATTCAGAATTCCGTTCAGCCAGCTCAGATTCCCGGATGCGGATCAGCACAGATTCGGCTTCAACGTATACCGCCAGATAATACGACTCAATGAAGAGCTGTTCTGGAGGGTCCCGCCAAAAGCAGAGCCTGGATTTGTATCTCGTTTCGGCGATCTCGCGGGGATAGAGGGTATCCGCCCTCCTCAACGCGTCGAGATACTCCCCTACACGGTTTTGACCGGAACAAAGGAACCGGCCGAAGCAGGCAATCCCTTCCGAGACGGGGGCAACGGCAATGCTTCATTTGGAGGAGACCTGAAGTTCGGACTCACGTCCAATATCACCGTCGACGCCACGTTCAACCCCGATTTCGGTCAGGTGGAAGCCGACCCTGCCGTTGTAAATCTCACCGCGTTCGAGACGTTCTTTCCTGAGCGACGCCCGTTCTTCAATGAAGGAATCGACATCTTCCGATTCTCCATTGGGTTGGGTGACGGCGATATGGAAAACGAGAGCCTTTTCTATACGCGTAGAATTGGTCGAGCTCCACACAGCCAAGCCGATGACCGCGGGGGATATGCAGAACAGGTCAACCAGACGACAATCTACGGCGCGGCCAAAGTGTCGGGCAGAACCCCCGGTGGATGGACGGTTGGCCTCCTGACGGCAGTCACAGCCGAAGAAGAAGCAGAAGTAATTGATGCAGCTGGGAGTCACTTCAGCGAAGTCGTCGAGCCGCGATCCGAGTACATGGTGGGAAGACTCGCCCGTGACTTCCGTGGAGGCTTGACTCAAGTCGGGCTGTTCGGCACTGCCGTACACAGACATCTGCCCTCAACCTTGGATCACCTACACAACGCAGCATATACCATCGGAGCGAACTGGAACCACCGTTTCTTGAACGACACCTATTCGTTCAGTGGTAGGATTGTCGGAAGCAGAGTTGCAGGATCGGCAGAAGCGATCGAGCGAACCCAACGGTCAGCCGCGCATCTCTACCAGCGGCCCGACGCAGATCATTTGACGCTCGATCCGACGAGGACATCTCTAACTGGATTCGCTTCACAGGTGGCGTTTGGAAAGACTGCCGGGGATTGGCGGTTCTCAACGGGCTTTGACACTCGAACACCCGGTTTTGAATCGAACGACCTCGGGTTCATGCGGGAAGCCGACCGAACCATTCAGTGGTCTTGGATACAACGCCGCTGGCAGCAACCGGGCAAGGTCTTCCGTAGCTTCTTTCTGAACTTCAACCAGTGGTCGGCCTTCAACTACGGATGGGATCGCGAGGCTCTAGGCGGCAACGTGAATCTCAACTTCACTCTGCTGAACTACTGGAGTGGGGGAATGGGCATCAACGGTGAGTTGGAGGGATTCTCATCCGCTTCCCTGCGAGGGGGCCCCGGCATCATTCGACCGGGCAACTGGAATATATGGTTTCACTTCAACTCGGATTTCCGAAAGCCGCTCAGGGGCGGCATTGGCGGTCACTACTGGCGTTCACCTGAAACCGGCAGCTGGTCATGGGGCGTGACCCACCATATGTCCTGGCGAGCGGCAGGGAATCTCGACTTCACAGTGGCACCAGGGTTCAGCAGGGGACTCAACACGTGGCAGTACCTGGAGACCGAAGATGTACTGGGAGAGACGAGGTACATCTTTGGCGGAATTGAGCAGACGACCGCACACATGACCTTCCGTGGCAATCTGACGTTTACGCCGAATCTATCATTGCAGCTATACATGCAACCCTTCATAGCGTCAGGAACATATGACACTTACAGCCGCGTGGTAGATCCGAATGGGGCAACATGGGCCGCCAGAATGGTGCCGTTCGAAGACGACCAGGTGTCGATCGACGGCGGAGATGTCCTACTCGATTTCGACCGCGACGGTGTTTCCGATATCAACCTCGGAACTCCGGACTTCACATACCTCTCACTTCGATCGAATGCGGTCCTGCGGTGGGAGTACCTGCCGGGGTCGACAGTCTTCCTCGTGTGGCAACACGGTCGATCAGATTCGAATGACCGCGGCCGGTTCAATCTCGGAGATGGCCTCTCCGACCTGTTCGACGCCGATGGCATGAACACGTTCTTGGTGAAGGTGAACTACTGGCTGGGACGGTAGGGAAGTAGTGAGTTGCGATTGGCGAGTTGCGAGTTGTGAGTGGGGATATGCCGCCTATACCGACTATGTCGCCCTCCGTTCACCATTCCTCGCTGCCCCCAGGTATATCGCCGTCAACGCCAACACCGCGCCGAGTACCTCGATCACCGCAGTTGGGCGGCTAAACACCACAACATCCCAAACGAATGCCAGCGCCGGCTGCAGCAATAGAATCAACCCGGCACGGGATACCTCCAAACCCGGCAGGCCAGTTGAGATGAGCAACCAGCCGATCACGTGACATAGAATCGCATATGCAGCCAGTATCAACCATGTTGTGCTGCCTGCAACCACGAAACTCTCGGTGCCGACCCACACATATGCAGCGAGCACACCTGCACCAACAAGTGACAAGATCGACATCGTGACAACGGGATCCGGAGCCGCCGAACCCGACTGCACGTGCCGCAATACGAGTAGAAATGTCGCATAGAGAAACGCCGTGATAACGCCCAAAACGACTCCGAGCTTGAATCCTGTGTCGAATTCGCCCCATTCGAGCCCGAAGATCAGAAAAAGTCCGAACATCGCCAACACGATCGCGAACCCAAGCCGGGCGGTGAGTCGCTCACCCAAGAACAACACGCCGACGGCGGAGAGAACAAACACCTGGTGGTTGCCCAAAATGGTTGCCAAGCCTGGACCAATGAGCTGTATGCTCAGGTGCCAAACACTCAGGTCGACCGCGATGATCATTCCGCACAATCCCGCGAGAAGAAATGCTCGTGTCTGCCATTGGCGAATTCGGCCCATTGCCAGAACCAGCAACACCACTCCTCCGATCAAGAGACGATAGAACGCCACTGCCGCGGGACCGACGTCCGCCAGTTTCACGAACACCGGCGAAAAGCTGATCAGGAACGCGCCAACTGCAACACGCACCGTCGGTGACCAAAGGCCTCTCCTCCCAACGGTCGACAGTATCCGACTCAAAGTCATAGGCTCCTTTGTGGGGCAATTGCGGTAGCATGGTACTCAAACGAACACTTCTCGGCGAGAGCACTTGATCTGCACGGGCACATTGGCGACTGTGCGCGGTCATATGCACATCGGGAATCGCCACTTCATCGGAATCTTGATTCTGCTCGCGTGTGCGCCCCTCGCAGCCCAGGAGGCGGCAACACCGTCATTGTCGGCATTCAGAATTCAGGGAGACTCTGCTCAAATTGTCGTCAATGGGCTGTTAACGGAGCCGGCCTGGCAAGCAGCGCCGGTAGATGACGGCTTCCGCCAACGCGAACCGGTAGAGGGAGCAGCGCCAACCGAGGTAACTGAGGTACGAGTGGTCTACGATGAGACTACGTTGTACATAGGTATCCTCGCACGTGATAGTAGACCGGACGCCATCATCTCGAGGCTGCTGCAGCGAGATAAGCTAATCAGCGCAGATGAACTTAGCGGTACCCCGGTTTTTGCCGGTGACGATGCGGTCGCAATCTTGTTTGACACGTTTCACGACAGCCGAAACGCGACTGTCTTCGCAACGAATCCGAACGGCGCCGAGTTCGACGCGATGATCACCGATGAAGGACGTGAGTTCAACATCGATTGGCGGGCAGTGTGGCAGGTGAAAGCACAGCGAATACCGGAGGGATGGTCGGCTGAGTTTGCGATTCCGTTTCGGTCACTCCGTTACCGCACAGGCAACTCCAACGAGACATGGGGATTCAACGTCTACAGAGTCATCCGCCGCAAGAACGAAGAGGTGTTGTGGAGCGGTTGGTCACGTTCCACAGGTGGGTTTCACCGTATCAGTACCGCCGGGCATCTGTACAACCTGACCGACTTGCCTCGGGCAGGCCTCAACCTCGAAGTGAAGCCTTTCATTCTGACCGGGGGAACGCAGGAACAGGAAGACGAGGGCGTTGACACCGAGCCTCGATTGGATGTGGGAGTCGATGCCAAGTATGAAGTGAGACCTGGGCTGGTGCTGGACATGACGGTCAACACTGATTTCGCACAGGTCGAGGTTGACGACGAGCAGGTGAACCTAACGAGGTTTTCTCTGTTCTATCCCGAGAAGCGTGAGTTTTTCCTAGAGAATGCGGGGATATTCGAGTTCGGTTTCCGGGGTGCATTCGAGCCTCCGCCATTTCTGCTCTTCTTCTCGAGGCAAATCGGGATAGCGGAAGACGGTGAAGTGCCAGTGCTTGGAGGTTTGAGGTTGACTGGCAGAGTTGGGAACCAAACGATTGGGCTACTGAACGTCGTGACCGATTCCGCGTACGATCAGCCAATCACGAATTTCGCGGTTGTACGAGTGAAACGAGATATCGGCCAACGGCATTTTGTGGGCGCTATGCTGACAGACCGCCGTGATCGCGGCGGTTGGAATACCGCTGGCGGGGTAGACTGGTCGTTCTGGCCTACCGGAACTTTGAACATCCAGGGGTTTGGTGTGCGGACTGGCACGTCGGAACCCGACGGCAATGACTTTGCCTACCGCATGAATCTGGACTTCAGCACGGACCGCGTGGGCTGGAATCTCCACCATCTGATGATCGGACCTGATGCTACCGCCGATGCGGGGTTTGTCACGCGCACAGACATCCGGCGCACCGATGGACACATTCGTCTATCGCCGCGGCCCAATGTGTTGGGACTTCGGCGGCTAAACCTATTCGCGAGCTTCCAGCACCTGACTCGTTTGGACGGCGTGCTTCAGGATTGGGCGGTCGCCGGAGCCTTGAACCCAAGCTGGAACTCTGGCGAGAACCTCACGCTGTGGGGTGGAGTTGGATTCAACCGAATCGATGAGAGCTTCGAATTGAGCGATGACGTTGAGGTGCCGGCTGGCGACTATGACCTCTGGCAGATGTTCCTGTTCGCGAACACAAGTAGCCACCGAGCGATAGTACTGGGCACCGAGAGTATGGTACAGGGTACGTTCGGCGGGCACATGGTATCTCTGAACGGAACTATCACGATAAACCCGAACGCCAACTTGTCAGTGGTGGCGCGGTACAATCGCAACTATGTCGACGTACCGGATGGATCTTTCACCGCCGATGTCGTAGCACTGCGCCTTTCATACGCTTTTTCTACGCGCCTAGTCGCCAACACATTGCTGCAGTACAACAATCTCGACAACTCCGTGTCGGCAAACATGCGGATCAACTTCATCCACTCGCCCGGCAGCGACCTTTTCATCGTATTCAACGAGAGGCGCGGCGACGATTCTCTGTGGGCGTTCGACAATCGGGGAGCGATAGTGAAGTTGACGTATTTGGCGAGGTTTTGAGGGGAGCGGGGAGCGGGAATCGAGAATCGTGCAACGTACAACGAGCAACGATCGAGACAGTAGCCTATGATGCGTACGAATTGCTCTAGAGCTGCAACACCTATCAACTGAAATGGGCCCTGTCTCCGATCCACCTGAGACAGGGCCCCTTCGCTCGGATCCCCCCAACAACCCGTGAATCAGTTACGTCGCTCGCGACTCTTGCGCACCTTCTTGCGAACGTCCCTGCGTATGTCCTCCCGCAGCCGCTCCATATCTCTGCGAAGTTCAGCTCTGTCCAAACAGTCTTCGCGGTCTCCCCCTGAGCCGCATGGGACCAATCGGGGCTCCACCAACAGTGTGGTGGTGCGTTCAGTTCCGTCGAATACAACGGTCCCGAACGGCACGAGACCATCATCCTCCGACACGCAGCGCATTACATGCTTCAGACCTTCCGGGAAATCGCCCTCGAGAGCCTCCGGATCAGCCTGCAAGTTGCACTCACTCAAATAGGCGAGATGTCCGGAGTTCGGCACTTCGACGACGACACGGAGGCTGTCCACTCCACCGGGCTCATGCCGCAACACGACTATTCGCTCGTACTTGCCCACGCGGTCGCCATCGACGTAGAGGTTCGAGATAATCGGCACGGTTCCAACCCTGAGTTCCACGGGTCCAGGGCTGTGTTCCAGACTATCTCCCCACGCCTCGAGCTGGTTGATCAACGCGGAACCCTTGCGAATGCCAACCGCCCCCGCAACACCAACGACCAGTATGAGCGGCGCGCCCACAGCAACAAACAGCCTGCGTACCGATTTCATGGCGAATCTCCCTGGGAAATCATCAATGAGGTACGTAACTCTTTACGTTACAAAGCACAACGTGGTTTCAGCTCACTCGAGAACTTGACACTACCACCTGTCAACACTTAGCTCTCATTGATTCCCAGGTCTTCGTCGGAGAGTGAAATGGCTGCACGGTTGACGTTTCTCACAGGAAGTCGAGCAGGTACCGCATTGGACCTGCCCGAGGGGAATTCGACTATCGGCCGAGCACCAGATTCCGACATACTATTCTCGCCCAATGAGGTTCTGGTTTCGGCAAACCACGCCACCCTCCGGTTTCTGGACGGAGCCTACGTGCTCCACGAAGAAGGCAGCCGCAATGGCACCTTCGTGAACGGGGAGAGGTTAACCGAAGATCGAGTTCTCGAGCACGGCGACCTCGTCCAGTTTGGTGCCGGCGGCCCAGGTTGTCGATTTGTAGTTGGATCAGGGCCTCAACCCATGCCCACGTTGAACCCAACCGAGCTAGCTCGCGCGTCAGAAGTGTTTGCGGCAACCCGGCCGACGGCTGAAAATGCAGGAGACACACATACTCCAGAGCTTTCCACAACCAGAGATATGCTCGCAGTTGCGGTTCGTCGTGGGAAACGCACGCTACGAACATCGCTCATGGTTGCGGCCATTGCCGCGGCTGCAATTGGGGCGGCGTTTGTTTGGCAACAATTGGACAAGGTTGAGTTGGAGCGCGCACTCGCGGAACTGTCCGAATCGCTTGCCACGGAAAGAGACTCCCGATCGGCCTTGGAGGCCGACATCGCAATGTTCCAGATCAGGGCCGACTCGTTGCGGACCCTGCTCGCCGAGGAGCAGCGAAGAGTCGCGAATGACCCTCGCATTGACGCCGAGGCTATCCGGGAGTTGTCGCGCGGCGTGGCGCTTTTGGTGTTCACATACGGATACGCTGAAGTAGATGGAGATAGGCTCCTAAGGTATGACGTCGACGATCGGGGAATAATCAACTTCGAGCCAGGACCAGGCGGGCGCCCCACACCTTCGCTCTCATTTGGAGGTTCCGGAGATCCAGTCCAGCATCAAGGTACTGCGACTGGTTTCCTCATCGATTCTACGGGGGCCATTCTCACAAACCGCCATGTTGCCGAGCCGTGGGCCAGAGACGATTATCTGTCCTTCTTGAGGTCCCGCGGACGCAATGTCGAAGGACGGTTCATAGATCTTCGGGCGTATTTCCCACCCGGCGGTCAATCGTACCCACTTGCAGTAGAACGGGTATCTCGACTGGCGGATGTGGCCGTTGCCAGAATTGTCGGACCCGCACCGCGAGCCACGGTGCTGCCACTAGCGAGCACAAACGCTACCGTTGGCCCCGGCGATCAGTTGGTTCTCATTGCATACCCGACCGGGTTGCAAAACCTATTGTATCGAGAAGACAGGGATCAGCGTGAGCAGATATTGCATGCAGTGGGGACAGCAGACGTACGATTGATGGCAGCCGAGTTGTCTTCGCGACGGCTGATCCAACCATTGATTACCCACGGGAGCATAAGCGACACCACGAGCCGAGAGGTGATCCACTCGGCCGCGACCACGGTTGGTGCCAGCGGTGGTCCGTTGATCGATGTTCGCCGTGGAGTGTTCGCAATCCACTATGCAAGTGTGCGGTTTTCTTCAAGCGACCCATTCCGAACCCAACGGGGGGTCCCGATTCGATATGCCTGGGACATACTGCCCATAGATGTCCGACGCAGACTGGAAGAACGCAACTAGCCGCAACGTTCCTCGGATCCTACATGCCGATGCTGACGCGTTTTTCGTCTCGGTGGCTCGACTCGTGGACCCCGAGGGTGCTGGCTCTGAGCCCCTCCTCATAGTCGGCGGAGCTTCCGATTCGCGCGGGGTAGTCACTTCCGCTTCATACGAAACCCGGAAGTTTGGTGTTCGATCCGGAATGCCTACAGCGCAGGCTTTGCGCCTTTGCCCTGAAGCACTCTGCGTACCCGTACCCGGAAGTGCCTGCCGCGACAAGAGTCGTGAGATACGCAGAGTCTTGGAGCGTCTAGCCCCTATTGTAGAGCCAGCGAGCATAGATGAGTTCTATCTCGATTTGACCGGAACCGAACGCCTATACAACCATGTTCATCTCTCAAACACCGCCATTGAGATTCGCCGGACCGTGTTGGAGGAAACCGGCATAGCTGTCTCCATTGGAGGCGGTACATCTAGATTAGTTGCGAAACTCGCATCGAAGAGCGCAAAACCACACGATGGCGACACAACAGGCGTGATGATTGTCGAGCCCGGCGGGGAGCGATCGTTTCTGGAACGGTTGCAGCTCGCCGACATTCCCGGGATTGGCCCGAGATTCCAGGAACGCCTCGCTGTACGAGGGCTGCGATCAGTGAAGGATGCCCTCGGTCTGAGCAAGGAAGAGTTGATTGAGTGGCTCGGACAACGGGGTGGGCAATGGCTTTACAACAAGGTGAGGGGGGTGGACACAGCGCACGTTGCTGCGCGAAGCGCCTCAAAGTCGATGAGCCACGAGCGCACTTTCGCAACAGATCTGCACGACGACGGTGCGATTGACAAAGAACTGCAACGCCTAGCGTTGAATGTCGCGGCCGATTTGCGAGCCAAGGGACGAAAAGCCCGCACGATCACAGTGAAGATACGAGATGCAGATTTCACCACCAGACAGGCAAGCCGCACATTACCATCAGCAGTTTCGGCAGACAGCACAATCTGTGAAACCGCCCGAAAACTCACGACGAAGTTGAGAAAAGGGAGGAGACTGGGAGTCCGACTACTAGGCGTCGCCGTTTCGAGGTTCCAAGATGACGAGCCTCACAATGTGCAGCTCTCGCTGCTCGATTCCGAAACCACGATTGAAGAGCCTCTGCTACGCGCCGTAGACAATATCAACGAGAAATTTGGAAGGCATAGCATTGTAAGGGCGAGCACAGTAGGCCCCGATACTGCATCGTGACGCGGGCCTTGAAACACAGCCTGACGCAAGATCCGTGGCAGGGCCTAAATAGGACAATCCGTCCCAAGAAGTGGACGGACCTCAACACCTTTCAATTGGTTAAGTAGTTGATTTTAAAAGACTTACGGCATGGCACGCATCTAGCAGCGTCTAATAGCGGGGACGGTGCAGACGTTCTCTGGAAATGCGGGAGTGGTGAGCATAGGGGTATACCACGACGCAAACTGGCTGGCGCATCTACCCAGACCCTCGCCATATTCAATAGTAGTGCGCAGGTCGCACGCGCCCAGCCAAAGTCTTAACTGGAGGTTGATATGCTGAGCGTACTGATGTTCTCGCTAACTGTAGCTGTCGCAGATGTGCCAGAAATGCCGATGGCAGCATTTTCTCAGCAGGACGATCCTCCCGTAAAGCTCTGGCTGAGCAATGACCACCCTCGGCTGGGGGACCGCGTGCGAATCGACGTCCGCACAGAGTCTGACGGCTACTTGCTCGTGTTGCACTCGGAGCCCGATGGGCGTGTGCGGGTGCTATTTCCTCTCGATCCGATATACGACAACTTCGTCCGAGGCGGAGAAGAATTCGAGATTCGAGGACGGGGCGACAGAGAA
>CAYTDU010000024.1:0-18933 GCA_964436395.1 uncultured Gemmatimonadaceae bacterium
ACACCTGTAGTGACATTGAGAAACTCGAGAATTGCGAGGTGCTCATGCGTCTGCGGCATGACTCCCTCGTCGGCTGCAACTACGAGCAGTACCACATCCATGCCGGTTGCGCCGGCAACCATGTTCTTGATGAAATCCTCATGACCGGGTACATCCACCACGCTCGCGGTCATGCCGTTGCCAAGATCGAGTTTCGCGAACCCCAAATCGATCGTAATTCCGCGGCGTTTCTCCTCGGCCCAACGATCGGCATCAATGCCCGTGAGCGCTTTCACGAGCGCGGTCTTGCCATGATCGACGTGCCCCGCAGTTCCTACCACTACATGATGCCTCACGACGTTTTCTCCTTCGGTGTAGCGCCGAACGGACGGTGGTTAGACGGACCGTCCCATTCCAGAGTCTCCCAGAAGGCAAGGGCCTTGAGTTCGCGATCTTCACTCACATGACGTGTGACGAATCGCGACAACAGCCTTCGATGTGCGGCCGCATGGCGAGGAGGCAGCGGACTCACCTCGTCACAGCGCCCTTCAATCAAATATCCGAGGGCGGCACGATCCTCGGAGCTGAGCCGAGTGGTCGCCCCCTTCACGTGCGTGCCCCTTGCACATGCGGAGCACAGGAGCCCACCATCCGCTATCGAGAATGCAGCCGACCCATCTGGGATCTGCCTTCCGTCCCGCGCGCAGCCGTCCATCGCAGGCTCAAAACCGAGAGCGCATACGATACCCCACAGCGCCGAGAGCGATGTTGTCTCGAGATGCTCGGCCGGCACTGTCGCCAATGAATCGAGGTAGGCAACCAGACGCACATAGATCTCTTCGTTCCGCTCGGTCGGCGCGAAGCGCAACACCAACTCAGCTAGAGCAGACGCTGAAACATACCGACGCACGTCGGACGCCAGATCGTGTCTGATTTTCTCCGCCTCGAACTCGGCGAGCGTGTGCAAGTCGCGGTTCGGCTTCACGTAGATGTGAGCCGTCCCCTCACTGAGGATTTGCAGCCGAGCACCAAACTTGGACTTCGGCCGAGCAGCACCTTTGGCGACTGCGCTTACTACACCCAGTTCAGATGTTAGCATCCTAACGATCTTCGAGGACTCGGAATATTTGAACGAGTGCAGGATGATTGCCGGGGTCGCGATTGGGGCCATGAGAGAAAACTACTCCATAGGAGGGCAGCGGGGAGCGGGGGCCAAGCGTATGCCCTAACTTTAGCTTTGGTTGGGGGTCCCCGCCTCCCGCTCCCCCACCCTCAACGGCACAAACTGCGGCACCCCTCTCCAATCAGCCCGCGCCACCGGCCACCCAAACACCTGCTCGAAAACCCGCGGAGAGAGCACCTGTTCAGGTTTCCCCACCGCGACCGCGGCGCCGGCATCCATCACCACGATCTTGTCTACGAACCGGGCGGCCAGGTTCACGTGGTGGGTCACGAGCAAACCGGCCAGATGTCCCTCGTGGACGAGCTCCGATACCAACTCGAACACTTCCATCTCATGCCGAATGTCGAGGCTCGCGGTTCCTTCATCCAGCACCAGAGCGCGGGGGTTTTGCGCCAGCGCGCGAGCGATCCGCACTCGCTGCCACTCACCACCTGAGAGTGTTGCGACCCACCGTTCGCTGAGGCTCTTCACGTCGCAGCGGTCGAGCGCACGGTCCACCGCCGCTAGGTCTTCCTTGCTGGGCGCGCCCAACGCACCCATATGCGGATACCTTCCGAACAGCACCGCCTGTTTGACCCGCAGCGGAAACGCCGGTTCCTCCCGTTGTGACACCACTCCCACCAGGCGTGCCAGCTCTCTGCGCCGCCATTGTGCCGCCGGCGACCCGAAAGCGAGCGCCTGCCCCAAACTCGGCGCGAGCGCTCCGAGCAGCAGCCTCAGCAACGTTGTCTTGCCGCTGCCGTTGGGGCCGACTACGCCGACCAGCTCGCCGGTCGAGACATCGAGGTCCACGTCGCGGACGGCCGGACGATCGTCGACCCGACCGTAGGTGTAGCTAGCACCGCGCGCCTCGAAAATCACGTCGCCCATTTTCTCACCAACACGACGAAAACAGGAACACCAATGAGAGCGGTCACCACACCAACGGGCAGTGTCAAAGGTGCAAAGGCAGTGCGCGCGATTGCATCCGCCGTCACCAACAGGGTTCCGCCAAGCAGGAACGCGGCGGGCAAGAGGCTCCTGTGCAGATGCCCCCACACAAGGCGGATCGCATGCGGAACCACGAGGCCCACGAATCCAATCACGCCGGACACCGAAACGGCTGCAGCCGTAAGCAGAGATGCGGATACGTAGAGGATACGTTTGAGGCGCTCTATGTCTGCGCCGAGGAACTGAGCGGGCTCTTCTCCCAGGGCCATAAGGTCGAGCGGGCGGTTGTATCGATAGATCACACCGAGTGGGATTACGGCATAGACAGCGAAGACGGTGAGCGCCTGCCACGACGCAGCATCGAACCCGCCCAATATCCAGAGAAACGCGTTACGCACCTGCTGTGCCGGCGACAGTGCAATGATCGCGCCCATGAGAGAAGAGGCAAATGCGCCAACTACAACCCCTGCCAACAACAAGATGCGCGCGTCGAGAACGCTTCCGCTCACGATCGCGAGGCGATATACCAAGACTATCGCTAGCAGCGCGCCGGCGAGCGCTGCAATGGGAACCGACCACGAGCTTCCGAACTCTAGCACTATTGCTGCTACTGCCCCGAGCCCCGCACCTCCGGAGAGACCGAGCAGATACGGGTCGGCCAAAGGGTTTCGAACCAGCGCTTGGAGTGCGGCTCCGGTCACTGCCAGGCTTCCACCGACCAGGAAAGCAAGCAGTGCACGTGGTAACCTGAGGTCGAGCACTATCGCTGCCGCGGATGCGTTCTCACTTCCGGTCAGAGCACCCCATACTCGGGCCAGAGACAACTCCGCCGGGCCCACAATCAGACCGACTGCAATCGCGAGCGTCGCCAAGGTTCCTAGAACGAACCACCGGCCCACTAGCGCCACTCCTCGAGGGCTGAGCGCAATCTTCGAATCGCGCTCGGCGCCCGGAACGATGGCCGGCTGTATTCGTTGCCCACGACCATGAAAAACCGCTGGTCGCGAATTGCCGGAACCGCCCGCCACTCAGCCCTGTCCACGCGGTTCGTTAGAGCCGAATCTGCAGTAACCAGAACGAGGTCAGGATCGCGCTCCACTATCGCCTCGATGCTAACTCGGAGCGACGGCCGGTCCACGTCTTCAAATACGTTCCGCGCACCCGCCAGCTCTACTATCTCGTGAAGGAAGCTCGCCTCGCCAATGACGATAGGCGGGTTGTCCCAGGCGAGGATCAAGACGTGGGGAATGGAATCTCTCGGCCGTGACTCTTCCAGTTGGGCAAGGTCGACCTCGAGTTCGGCTATGAGCGAGTCGGCCCGCTCGGTGGTCCCTGTAAATCGACCGAGCAACCGCGTTGCGCGTTCGAGATCGGCAAGCCTATCCGTGCGCACACTCAGTGTGCTGATGCCGAGGCTTTCGATCTGTGCAATCGCTGGTTCGTTGGAGACCGCCGAGTAGAAAACAACCAAGTCTGGTTGTTGACCGAGTATCACTTCGACGTTTGGCTCCAGACCATCGCCCACGCTCGTGACCTCTAGTGCCTCGGGAGGAGCGTCGCACCATCGCGTGCGCCCAACGACCCTGTCACCCACACCGAGGTCGAAGAGGATTTCGGTGACAGAGGGGGCCAGGGAGACGATGCGGGTAACCGGCCGACTGAGGTCTACTGACCGGCCGTTGTCGTCAACGAGTCGACCAGCATTTGTTTCGGGGACGTCGGAGGCGCACGCAACGAGCGCAGATACCAACGCCGGGATTACTAGAAGTCGAGACAATAAAAAGCCGATCACCCTTTCTGTGAAACACCCTTCCCCAAAGGAAGGCGGTGAGCGGCAAGTCGTCTTGCCATATGCTCCACCATCCCTCCCGCGAGGGATCCACCAATGGTGTGAGCGGGTACGTCTCCTGGCTCAGGGCGTCGGCTCGCCTTCCCAGTTTCCCAGTGGCAATTGAGCCGACCTGCTTGCCCTTCACAGTGGCGGGGCCGCGCCGGATTTTCACCGGCTTCCGTGCACCGCGCTCGCTGACTCCGTCGGACGCGTATTGCGTCCGACAACTGAACAGAACCTAGTTGAGTATTACGGAGAACACCAGGCTGGATTGTCTGCGCTGCAGGACCGATCGCTGCCGCGATCGGTCCTGCCTGGTGCAACGGCGTGGGTTGCGCCTATCGCCGCAACCCACGCCGTTGCACCATCCACCATGCGAGCGTTCCCGCCAGAACCAAGACGGCCGCGACAACGACGAGAATCTCGAGGCGTGCAACAGTGAGGAGCGCAGTCTGGAAATGAACGGCGATCACGGTTCCAGCGGCAACGTTGCCGGCATCGTAACGTTTGAACATGGCGCCACCCACATGTTCGACGCCGTAGAGAACGAGACCACCGCCGTCCGCCATGGCTGACGTATCCTCAAACGAGATGGTGAGCCTTCCGGTTGGTTGGTCAACCGGGATCTGCAGCGAGCCGTCTTCTCCAGGAACGATGTAGCTGAAAAGCAGCTGTTTCTCACCGGGTGGTATCGGCGCCGCGACAGCGATCCGGCCGGTCCGCATGTAGACCGCACCCGCCCCGACCTCGCTCTCGCCAACAACCATCTGCGATGCCCCCCCCGGCAGCAAACCCTGCCAACCCGGGTTAGCGGTGTCGGCGGCGATGCGTGTAAACCGCCCGCCATTACCGAGAGTCAGAAGCTCGATTATCTGCCGCGTGCCGTCTAAGTCCTCTCCGCGGACTATGAGGTGGCGTTCATACAACACGATCGGGGGATTCGCGTAGGAGGTGTCGTAGACGACTATAGAAGGGACGGTGTCACTCGACCCGAGGCCCAGGGTAAGCATCGGAGAGAGATACCCAATGTCGTGATGCTCGACGCTGACGAAATACAGGGCGCTGGTATCGGGCGACTCAACAACAAATCCGTAGCCACCAATTCGGTTTGTCTGTGTCGATTCGATTATCGTACCATTCTGCCCCTGTACCTGGTGTAACATCACCTCGCGTCCCGAGAGCGCCAAAGAGTCATCCCGAGTCACGTGGTAGACAAAGCCGCTCAAACGAGAACCCTGGGCATCCGCCAACATGGGAACGCCCAGGGCTACACAAACTGAGAGAATCAGCCTAAGGAACGAACTTGCCGAAGTCTTCAGGGTCGAGTTTCTCGAGGTGTGATTTCAGAGAATCTGCATCGAGCGACGTCGGCTCACCCGGAACCGGCTCAACCAAGTCGATCGTGTTATCGCCGAGCAGATCTTCCTGCGTGAAGATAGGCGCGCCGAACCTCAGTGCAACAGCTATGCTGTCAGATGGACGCGCGTCGATCCGAACGACGTTGTCGCCCTGATAGATCTCCATCTCGGCGTAGTAGGTGTTTTCATGGACCTTGGTGATCGAGATGCGTTGCAGCTTGCCGCCCAAGCCGGTAATGACCTGTTTGACGAGGTCGTGTGTGAGGGGTCGCGAGAATTTCACACCCGCCAGCTCCATGGCTATCGCGCTTGCCTCAGAAGGTCCAATCCAAATCGGCAACACACGCTCGCCTTCCTTCTCCTGAAGGATGACGACGGGCGTGTTGCTGGAGCGATCCAACCCCAGGTGCACGACTTTGACTTCACGCAATTCGTTATCGCTCATGCGTAAAGATACTCGCTAGTACCTGTAGTGGTCCGGTTTGTAGGGACCTTCAACCGGCACGCCGATGTAGTCGGCCTGTTCCTGCCTAAGGGTCGTGAGTGTCACCCCGAGTTGATCCAAGTGCAACCGTGCGACTTCTTCGTCGAGCACCTTGGGCAGCATGTAGACTTTCTTTTCGTATTTGTCGATGTTCTGCCACAGCTCCATCTGGGCTAGCACCTGGTTTGTGAACGAGGCAGACATCACGAAGCTCGGGTGCCCGGTGGCACAGCCAAGATTGAGCAACCTACCCTCAGCGAGCACTAGAATGCTGTGCCCGTCCTCGAACACCCACTCGTCATATTGAGGCTTGACGTTCCGCTTTTGGATGCCGGGGATCTTGGCCAACCCGGCCATGTCGATCTCATTGTCGAAGTGCCCGATGTTCCCCACCACAGCCTTGTCTTTCATACTGGCCATATGCTTGGCGGTGAGCACCTTGAGATTGCCGGTGGCGGTAACGAAGAAATCGGCGGTCTCGATGACCTCTTCCAGTTTGCACACCTGAAATCCTTCCATGGCCGCCTGCAACGCAACGATGGGGTCGATTTCAGTCACGATTACGCGACAGCCCTGACCTCGCAGTGCCTGCGCACACCCCTTGCCCACCTCACCATAGCCGAGCACCACCGCGACCTTTCCGCCAATCATCACGTCTGAAGCGCGATTCAGGCCGTCTATGACGGAGTGGCGGCAGCCATAGATGTTGTCGAACTTGCTCTTTGTTACCGAGTCGTTGACGTTGATCGCAGTGAAGAGGAGTTTGCCGTCGGTTTCCATCTGGTACAGACGGTGCACCCCGGTGGTGGTCTCTTCGCTGACGCCGCGAATACTCGCCGCGACCTTTGTCCATCGCGTAGGGGCCTTGTCGAGTCCTTTGCGAAGCTGTTCGAGGATCACACCCCACTCTTCAGGCTCGTTGTCGGCATCGAATTCCGGCACTACACCCGCTCTCTCGAACTCGGCACCTTTGTGTACGAGCAGAGTAGCGTCGCCGCCATCGTCGACTATCATGTCGGGTCCGGTCCCGTCGGGCCACATGAGAGCACGGTCCGTACACCGCCAATACTCTTCGAGTGTCTCACCTTTCCACGCGAACACAGGAGTGCCACTTGGCTCGGTGGGAGTGCCGTTGGGCCCAACCACGACCGCGGCAGCCGCGTGGTCTTGAGTCGAGAAGATGTTGCAGCTCGCCCAGCGGACGTCTGCGCCCAACTCGGTCAGGGTTTCTATCAAGACGGCCGTCTGAACCGTCATGTGCAAGCTGCCCATGATCTTCGCCCCGCCTAGGGGTTTCGCAGCCGCGTAACGATCGCGGAGTGCCATGAGGCCGGGCATCTCGTGCTGGGCGAGGTTGATTTCCCTACGTCCCCACTCAGCCTGCTCGAGATCTCTGACGTCGTATTCGAGCGTTTTCTGCACGCGCTGTCTAGTATCGGTTGCTGTTGTTGTCATGACTTTTCACCCGACTTCCTGAACCAAGTCCGCGGTCCGTGTTGGGTCTTCCCACGTGAAGAGTTTTACAGCTTTACCGTGCACTTCCGCTTCAGCAGGCTTGCGGCCGAAGTGGCCGTATGCCGCGGTTGGACGGTAGATCGGATTCCTGAGTTGGAGTGCCTCGATGATCGCACCCGGAGTGAGATCGAACACCTTGCGAATCGCTCGCACCAACGCGTCGTCCGACACCTTGCCGGTGCCAAAAGTCTCAACCATCACCGAAACCGGCTCCGCCACACCAATTGCATAAGACACTTGTACCTCACAACGGTTCGCTAGTTCGGCTGCAACGATTGTCTTGGCTACCCAACGTGCCGCATATGCGGCAGAACGATCGACCTTGGTGGGGTCTTTTCCACTGAAACAACCGCCGCCATGGCGTCCGGCACCTCCGTAGGTGTCGACAATGATCTTTCGTCCAGTGAGCCCAGCATCTCCGTGTGGGCCACCCACTACGAACCGTCCGGTTGGATTGATGTGAAGGACAACGTCTGAATGATCGAGGCCGGATTCTTCCAACACCGGTGCAATAATCTGGCTCTCAACCGCCTGTCGCACATCGTTCCCATCCATATCCTCAGAGTGTTGCGTGGAGAGCACGACCGCCTTGACCGCCCGGGGCAGACCGCCGTCATACTCGACAGCCACCTGGCTCTTTCCGTCGGGGCGAAGCCACGAAAGCTCTCCAGACTTTCTCGAGGCAGAGAGCTTCTCGGTTAGGCGATGCGCGATCATAATCGGCATCGGCATGAGATCCGGTGTCTCGTCGGTGGCGTACCCGAACATCATTCCCTGATCGCCGGCGCCACCAGTGTCTACCCCCTGTGCGATATCCAGCGACTGCCCATCTATTGCGGTAAGCACGGCACAACTCTCACCATCGAACCCGTAGGCTGTGTCGGTGTATCCAATATCCTTCACGATCCCGCGCACGATCTGCGGAACATTGAAGTGCGTCGTGGTAGTAATCTCGCCGGCCAACACCACCATTCCAGTGGTCAACAACGCTTCGCAAGCAACGCGCGCGGTCGGATCCTCGGCGATGATCGCGTCCAGGATGCCGTCTGAGATTTGGTCGGCCATCTTGTCGGGATGACCTTCCGTTACTGATTCCGAAGAAAAAATGTGTTGTTGTGAGTTCATAAGTGTTCGTTGTTGTTGGGATGAAGGTTGGAACCTAGTCGGGCCTGATCAACCGGGCAACGGACCGAGGTCCAACAACTCCGGGTCAATCATGTCTCTGAGACGCCACTCGAGAACCTCGTATACGTCTCTGGCAGTTGGAGCCTCGAGGGCGACATCTGCCGCACTCTTGGCGGTAAAAACGTCGAATTGACGCACCAACCAGCGTACCAAGGGCAGCGCGACCGGGGACGTACTGAACACCTTATAGCCAAGACCAATGAGCAACAGCAGCGACAGTGGTTCTGACGCCATTTCACCACACACGCTCACCTCTAACCGCTCCTGGTTGCTCGTGTCGACGATGCGCTTCAACAAACGGACTACGGCGGGGTGCAGCGCGGTGAACCGGTTGGCCATGCGCGCATTACCTCTGTCGATTGCGAGCGTGTATTGAGTCAGGTCGTTGGTCCCGACGCTTATGAACGCGCTTTTTTCGGCAAATTGATCTACCATCATTGCCGCTGCCGGTGTCTCCACCATCACACCTAGTGGGAGGTCGGCACCGTACTCAACGCCTTCGCGCTCGAGCTTCTCCGACTCTTCGGTTACGAGGTCGCGGGTACGTTCGATCTCCTCCACTTGGCTCACGAGTGGCAGCATGAACCGCACATCTGCCAGGGCACGGGCTCGCAGGACCGCGCGAATCTGGGTGCGAAACATCTCCGGCTCGTCGAGACATACACGAATCGCGCGCCAGCCTAGGAACGGATTCGCCTCGCGCTGCGACCTAAACGCGGCGGGGAACTTGTCACCGCCCACGTCGTAGCTCCGAATGATCACAGGGGAGGTCGGGAACCACTTTGCTATCCGGGTGAAGAACTCTGTCTGCTCGTCTTCCCCGGGCATTTCGTTTCTACCGATCAACATAAATTCGGTACGGAGCAAACCAACGCCCTCAGCCCTATTCTCGGCGACAAGCTCGATTTCCTCCGGCAAATCGACGTTACCGCGCAATTTTATGGTGACGGCATCTGCCGTAATGCTAGGCTGGCCAACCGCGTCTTTGAGCTCGCCCTCCAGTGCGAGGCGTCGGCCGTCTCTTACCTGAGCTTCGGCCATCTCCTCTTCCGTGGGTTCGACGAGAATAGTGCCAAGCGTGCCATCGAGGATGGCCATCGTTCCGCGCCGCAAGTGGTCGATACCACCGGAGATGCCCATCACACATGGCATCTCGAGGCTGCGTGCGATTATTGCCGCGTGCGCAGCACGAGTTCCGTACTCACTTCCAAGTCCGGAGACATTCGCCTGTTCGAACTGGATGGTGAGTCCCGGCGTCAGCTCGCGCATCAATACGATTGCGGGGCGGTCACCTGCCTCGTGTAGCACATCCTCGAGCGATCCTCCGACCAGAGCTTGCAGGACACGGATCTGGATACCTGTGAGATCGGCGATTTTCTGTCTGAGAGTCGAGCTGGGAGACTGTGCCCACTGATCTCGCACCTCGAGTGCCTTGAACTCGAATGCTCTTTCGGCGGTCAGCTGGTTTTCGCGAATGAGGCTCTCTACTTCTCCAAGAAAGTAGGGATCTTCGAGCATGAGTATCTGCGCACCAAAGATCTTGGCCTCTTCCTTTCCGGCGTGAATCAGCGTGTGTTCTTTGAGTAGCTCGATTTCCCGACGCACATCAGAGATTGCCTTCCGCAACCTGAACAGCTCCGCCTCCACCTCATCGTTCGCAATAACTCGGTGGGTGATCTCGGGCATTTCCGCGCTCATCACATACAGAGGCCCGATAGCGATGCCAGGCGAAACGCCTATTCCCTTCAGCAGTCGAGGATCGCTCATAGATCTCCAAATTCGGTATCGAGAACTTCAGCCAGCGCATTCACGGCCGATTCTGCATCATCGCCGTCGGCTCTAACCGTCACCTTGCTGCCGCATTCTGCGGCCAGTGTCATCACGCCCATGATGCTCTTCCCATTCACCTCCAGCTCACCTTTGCAAATCGTGATCTTAGACGAGAATCTGGATGCAGTCTTCACGAACTCTCCCGCAGGACGAGCGTGAAGTCCCAGTCGGTTTCTGATCGTCACTGTGCGATCGATTTCACTCATATCCACCCTGCCAAGGCCGCAATGAAGACTACGATTAGACCGTACCGGATTCCCCCAAGTGTGGGCCAGATCCAACGCGCCAGCAAGAGACCTACGCCGGCTACGAGTCCGGTTCCCGTGATCCCGTTGGGCTCGAAATCGGAGACAAGCCACGACGTTGCAACCGGCAGCATGACTCCCAATGCAAACGCGGTGAACGGTGCGGCGACTTTGAGCCCCATTTCCAGCGCGGGCACTCCCATCCTACCTGCCACATTAACCCCACCGGTCCAGCCCACCTTGAGTGCCCAGAACCTCAAGCCGAAATTCACCAGATTGTGAATTCCCAGTAGGGCTATGACCCCTACGAGGGGCGACACGACAACCGCTAGCGTAAGCCCAATCGCCGATGCGATAGGCAGGCTACCAGCCCATACCAACCTGTCACCGACGGAGCCGAGCGGACCAGCCAAAGCCGTCCGAAACCGCGTAATCTGTTCAGGCGGCAGCCCTTCGTGTTCGGACTTTGCGAGCGCTCCCACAGCCGCACCAGCCAAGAACGGGTGCGAGTTGAATTGGGTGGTCGCCCGCCCCAGCGCCTCGCGATACGCATCTCCATCACGGCCGCCCGGCAACTTCCTGAGGAGCGGCTCGCTCGCATACGCGATACCCACGCCGATCATCCGTTCGTAGTTCCACGAGCCCTGAATCAGGAGCGCTCTGAACCAACTGCGCACGAGGCCCTGACTCATTGCAGGAACACTCCCACGATTCCACCCACCAGTCCCATCACGAACCATTGCATGGCAATACGCCGGCCGGTGAGGCGGATTGTTCCGGAGACTGCGGCCGCGAGGGCAGCACCTACAACAACGATGCGGAGATAAACCGCTCCCTGAAGGGTGATCGGCAACACCAGCCTCATTGCGTACGCTGCGCTGATGCCGATGGCTACCACTAGCATCGACCGTATGACATCTCGCAGCACGCCCCGCACATGCACCCAGTAGATGACGTTCTTGTTGCCTGCATCCAACGCGGCGGCATTACGCACGACGTCTGCGCCGTTGATCATTCTCGTGACGTGCGCCGCCAAACCGCCCAGGTAGGCAACGGCCAAGCCGAGGGCTCCTCCGAGCCCGGTACTGAGGACGCCAGGTGAGCCGGCCACTACCGCGACAGCGGCGATGGATCCCAGCCCGCAGTCTGGGTATCGAGCCGCTCCCACCGGCAATACTTCGAGAGCGAAGAACTCGAGCAACACGCCCATAGTCAGGCCACCCGCCGGATCGCCGAGAATAACACCGGCCACAGTCGCAGCAACGAGCGGCCGCGACAGCATCGTCTGCGCCACGCTCGTCATATCGATACCGACGAGCACGCCCCAAAGGCCGAGCAATAGAATTTCGCTGATCAAACGAACTCCGACAACGGAATCGCCTTTGCGGAGGGAACATCCCTGGCTGTCACCTCGATGCCGTGGGATTCCAACATCTTGAGGCTCTCACTCTCCGCATCGGACAAGAACACGTATCGCAGTCTCCGCCGTCGTCCCTCACCTTCGTGCAAACCACCGATGTTCACTCTGCGCACGACATCGCTCGACTTGCAGACTCGTACCAAGGTGTCAACATCGGCAACAACCACGATGACTCGTTTGTTCGATTTCACCGTCTCTGCAAGCGCCGCGGGAGCCTCGTCCAAAGAAACAAAATCGACTTGCATGTTGGACGGCACACCCAAGCGATAAAGATCACGTTCCCATGGCAGCGATGCCACCTTGTCATCGATCAGGAGGATCCGATCGGCCTCGAGCGCGTTACCCCAACCAACCACGACCTGACCGTGAATCAGTCGATCATCCAGTCGAACCAATGTCAGACTCACTATGCCATAACCTTGATTGCCTTGGTACCAACTTCGGAAGCGCGCTCGGCGGCTGCGGCAGCGGTAACATCTCTGTTGAATACAAAATCCAGCAACATCGGCAAATTGACGCCGGACACCAATGCGACGTCATGCCGCTCTCGCGTCGCAGCAACAACCGCCTGCAAGCAGCTGCCTCCAGGCAGATCCACAAACACGACCGTGGGCGAATCGATTGTCAATTCGGCCACGAGGTCACACAGCCTGTCACGCCCCAGCCCCACATTTGAAGCTGCGACCAAGGCCTCGTCGTCACCAGTGATCTCAAAAACCGCCCGGACCAATGATTCCGCAAGGCCAGCGTGTGTCAGGACAACTCCCCTCAATCTGTCACTCATAGTCCTCTGCCAAGTACTGCTTTAGCTCCCGCTGCTCGGCCATCTGCTTCAGCAGTCGTTCATTGAATGCGTTGGCGGGATCTATTCCACTGTAACGAAGCAGATGGTTCAAGGCGATCACTTCAGACACCACGGTAATGTTCTTGCCGGGGTTCAGCGGGACTACCGCCAGAGGCAGGTCGACCCCTAGGATGTTCTTGGTATTACCGTCCAAGCCCGTGCGATCCACGTCTCCGGCTTTGTCCCACTCTCGCAACTCTACTACGACTTCTACCCGTTTCTGCTGCCTGACCGCTCGTGCTCCGAACATAGTGAAGATGTCGATCAACCCGACGCCCCGGATCTCCATGTAGCGGCGCGAGATTTCCGCGGCGCGCCCGATCAGGATGTCGGTCCCCCGGAGGCTTATGTGCACCAGGTCGTCTGCAACCAACCGGTGCCCGCGTTCGACCAGATCCAGCACACATTCACTCTTACCGATACCGGATCGTCCGGTGAACAATAGGCCCACGCCAAATACGTCTGCGAGGGACGCGTGCATACTGGTGGAGGGGGCAAGAGCCTCGAGCAAGTACGGTGTGATCCTTCGATAGAACTCTGCCGTCCTGAGACCTGACCGTAGAACCGGAACACCTCGTTCGATCGCCAACCTACGCAAATCGCGCGGGATAGACTGCCCTTTGGTAACAAATACGCATGGCACGTCCAGCTTGAGCAGATTCTCGAGTGCACTATTGCGTTCTTCCACATCGAGTGTACGCAGGTACGCTATTTCCGTCTCGCCGAGCACCTGCGGGCGCCCGCTCTGAAACCGTGCGGTGAATCCGGCCAATACGAGTCCCGGGCTCGAAATCTCAGAACCCGTTATCTCTCGGTCCAACCCCACATCGCCAGTCACCACGTCGAGTAGCAACTGCCTTTGTTGCTGTTCCAGAATGTCACGAACGGTCAGGCTCATCCGATCAATCCCCAGATGCCCCATGCGATGGTTTGCGGGATTCCTTCTGCAGTTGGCTACGGACCTTTGCCGCGGCCCGATCGAGGGATGTACGGAAATCGTTGGACTCCGCCGTCGCTACTTTCGTCTGACCGCGTGGAAGCACGAGCACGATTTCCACCATCTTGGCACCATGATCCTCGTCGAAAATGACTTCTGCACTCTGCAACCGGTTTGCAACCTTGCCCAGCTTTTCCACTGCTTTGTCTGCGCGGGCCTTCATCTCTTCGGAGATCTCACAATGGCGTTTCGTTATCGTCACACGCATCAGTGGCCTCTCTCCTTCTGCCGGTTTCCGGCACTTTGAGAAAATTCCAGAAGATGAGCTTCCGTCAAATCTGCGGCACGATCCCAAGACAATGTCTCGGCAAACTGCCGCGCGTTGCGTCCCAAACTTGTCACTAAATCAGGTCTTGCCACAAATCGCTCGAGTGCCTGCGCGAATGCCGGTGCATTCCCGTGAGGCACCAATATTCCTGTCTGTCCGTCCCTGACCGATTCACGGAGCCCAGGACTGTCCGACGCGATTGCGGGCGTGCCACATGCCGCCGCCTCGACGTTGACGATACCCCACCCCTCCTTTGCCGATGGAAACACAACCGCCCACGCCTGGCGCAGCAAGTTCCGCTTTTTCTCTTCGTCGACAAACCCCAGGAACCGCACGGAGTCACTGAGGCCCAATCGGTGCGTCAAATGTTGCAGCCGGTCTGAGTCGTCGCCACGGCCCACTATCTGCAGCTCCACTCCTACTCCAGAGCCACGCAGCATAGCCATCGCCTCGAGGATGGTATCGATCCCTTTGTAGCGCTTGAGCCGCCCCACATAAAGGAATGTAGGTGTTTCGGCCCGGGGCGTGGCCTGATCCGGCACAAACCAATCTGAGTCCACACCCGGGAATATGACCGTAATATCGGAAGCCCTGATGCCGCGTTCGACGAGATCGTCTCTGGTGCTGTCGCTGATCGCGTGAAATACTGCCCCCCGGTAAACCCGCGGTATCATCAGTTCCGCTACCCAGACAGTTCCAGCTATCGGCAGCGATGCCTCCTTGAAAGCGGTGGTACCAAACAGATGGGGCACAATCACGTACATTGGCAACCGAGTGATTGTCGGAACAAATAGCGGCAACTTGTTGATGTCCTCGACTACGACGTCGAAGCTTTCTTCCTCCAGCGCCTGCCGCAGTGCCCGACGCCCTTTCAGCGCGAATGAGTGCCTGCCGCCAACGCGGCGTACCTCTATGCCGCGAATCGTGCCCTTGGGTGGTGCCCCATCCCAACCCGAAGCAACCTGCACCACTGTATGCCCCCGCTCGACCAGGCGGCCAAAGATCTCAAAGAAGTGAATCTCGGCTCCCCCGGCTTGCGGATTGTTGAGGTCGAGCCAGTTGACAGCCAGGATTTTCACAGGAGATCGTTGTCGCGTGCGAGTCTGTCGAGTACGCCGTTCACGAACGCGGGTGCTTTTGGCCCCGCGAACCAGTGGGCGAGCTTCACAGCTTCACTGATCGTCACGCGAGGCGGCACCTCCGCTCGTTCGAGTTCGAGCAATGCAAGACGGAGTATGTTCCGCTCGATTACCCCGATGCGTTCCCAACGCCAGTTGTCAGCGGCATTGCTGATTACCTCGTCGAGACGCGGAGCTTCGATCGAGACTGTTACTGCCAGCTGTTCAGCAGTCTCGTAGCGTCGCAGCCGTCCCTCGCTCCACTCCAGCAAATCGTAAGCCACCTGCCGAATGGGCGGCCTGCCCTGCAACTCCCACGCGTACAGCAACTGCAGTGCGCGGGCGCGCGTTTTGGTCTCAGCCCTCTGCACTACTCGCCGAGGTTCGAAAGCGCCTGCGCCGTCTGTATCGCGGCCTGGGCGGCATCGACTCCCTTGTTGCCGGCACTGCCGCCGCTTCGCGCCAACGCCTGTTCCATCGTGTCACACGTGAGAACGCCGAACCCTACAGGCGTGTGGTAGCGGATTGCTGCTTCGCCGATTCCGCGTGTTGCCTCCGTGGCAATGTACTCGTTGTGGGGAGTCTCACCGCGAATGACAGCACCAAGAGCAATTGCGAACACGTATTCCCCGGTTGCCAGGCCTTTGTGAACCACCACCGGAATCTCGAACGCTCCCGACACCCAGATCACGTCCAGATCATCTGTACCGTAACCAGCGGACTCGAGTGTCTCTTCTGCTCCCGCGAGGAGTCGGCGGGTGACCACCTCATTGAAGCGACTGGCCACAATGAGGACTCGTTTTGGATTAGCCGCCATGGTCAGTGCGCCAACATGTGGCCAAGTTTGTCCCGTTTCACTTCCAAGTAGCTACGGTTGACCTCATTTGGATCCGCCTCGATGGGTACACGCTCGACAATCTCCAAACCGTATCCGTCAATGCCGATCAGTTTGTGTGGGTTGTTCGTTAGCACCCTTATCGAGTGCAATCCGAGATCCATCAAAATCTGAGCGCCAATACCGTAGTCTCTGAGATCGGGCGCAAACCCAAGGCTTTCGTTCGCCTCAACGGTGTCGTGTCCACCGTCCTGAAGCTCGTATGCCTTGAGCTTGTTGAGCAGGCCGATTCCGCGTCCTTCCTGGTCGAGATACACAATGGCGCCATGGCCTTCTTCCGCAATGCATTTCATAGCGCAACGCAACTGCCACCCACAATCGCAGCGCCGAGAGTCAAACACATCGCCAGTGAGACACTTAGAGTGCATCCTCACGAGGACGTTTTCCTTTCCCTGCACCTCTCCATACACGAGCGCCACATGTTCGGCGTTGTCCACATCGTTGTGGTAGCCGATAACACGAAACTCACCGTGCTCGGTCGGCAAACTCGCTTCCGCCACTCGGTGGACCAGACGTTCATGTCTGAGACGGTACGCAACGAGTTGGGCGACCGTCACATAAGTCAGTCCATGTTGACGCGCGAACACCTCCAGTTGCGGGCGCCGCATCATCGTACCGTCATCATTGATGATTTCGCACAAGACGCCGGCTGGTGTGAGTCCTGCCAACCGAGCCAGGTCGACAGACGCTTCTGTATGACCAACACGCCGCAACACTCCACCACTCTGTGCTCTCAGGGGGAACACGTGGCCGGGTCGCCTGAGATCGTTCGGAGTGGACGCAGGGTCGACAACCACCTGAATCGTCTGCGCACGGTCGGATGCTGATATGCCGGTAGTTACTCCGAACCGCCTCGCGGCATCAACACTTACCGTGAAAGCGGTCTCATGGGACTCGGTGTTGTGGTCGGTCATCTGCGGCAGGTTCAATTCTTCGCAGCGCTCCGGAGTGATTGGCATGCAAATGAGCCCGCGTCCATGTGTCGCCATGAAGTTGATCATCTCCGGGGTCACCATCTCTGCGGCCCCGATCAGATCACCCTCGGATTCTCTGTCTTCGTCGTCAGCCACAATGACAAGGCGTCCGGCACGGATGTCCTCTATGGCCTGCTCCATTGTTCCAAACGTCATTTTCGTTTCTTAGTTGGGGTTTTCGCCCTGGCGATCGCGCAACAACCGGCGAATGTACTTCCCGATCATATCGCCTTCGAGATGTACCTTGTCGCCAGTCTTCAGATTGCCCAGAGTCGTGTGCTCTAGTGTGTAGGGAATTAGCGCGACCTGCAACACGTTGGGCGCCGGCATCTCGTTTACTGTCAAACTCACACCGTCTATAGAGACAGATCCGTGCGGTATCGTGAGTTCGTCGATTTCATCCGGCACTGCTACATCCAGCAGCAGAGCGTCGGCTTCTGTTGTGGTCTTGACCACCTCACCGACACCATCCACATGCCCCTGAACGAAGTGTCCACCCATACGGTCGCCCAGCTGCACTGACCGCTCTAGGTTGACCTCATCACCAATCTGTAAGTCGCCGAACCAGGTTCGGCTGCGCGTTGTGACTATGGCTTCGACCTCGAACCAATTCTCGCCACACGAGACGACGGTCAGGCACGCACCTCCAACGGCGATGCTCTCACCTTCGACCAGGTCTTTGTATCCCATCTCGATGCGGAAGGCCAAGCGATCGGTCTCGCGCCTTACCGCAATGACTTTGCCAACTTCGGTCACTATTCCCGTAAACATATCTCTCTATCCACCACTAGTAAGTTACTATCGCCGAGACTCTTGCGCTCGGTGGGCACCCAGCGGACGGTCTCGTCCAAAGGAGTCGGCGCAGCATTGCCAAATGCCGGCGCGCCGCGTCCGAGTAAGATCGGGGCCTGAATCCAATAAATACGATCGACCACGCCTGCGTCGAGCATGACGGCAGCCAACCGGGCCCCAGGTTCCACAAACACCGACCTGATGTCCATCGCGCGAAGCGCTTCGAATGCGGACAGGATGTCGTCCGCGGCCAACACTTGAACTTCGGTTCCTTCTAGCTTCCGTGCCGCCTCTCCTGCAACACCTTTCCCCGTCACGAAAATGGTAGGCATCTCACCTGAGGTCCGCACCAATTCCAGGTCACTGCCGAGTTTTCCAGAGTGTCCCAATACTACTCTGTACGGCGACACCCTAGGAATGACATCTCCCCTCACGGTGAGCTGCGGGTCATCATTTTCCGCCGTCCCTCGCCCAACCGCAACCGCGTCGAATCCGGCTCGAAGCCAGTGCACGTGTGCACGAGCCTCTGGGCTCGAGATCCACTGTGAATTGCCCATGGCATCCGCGGTGAAGCCGTCGAGTGACGCGCCCATTTTGATCGCCACGAACGGACGGTTCTTGCGTTTGTGGCTCCAAAGGAATGGCGCATTCAATGCCGCCGCGGCTTCCGCCTCGAGTCCGCACTCTACGTCAATGCCGTGCGCTCGCAACAACCGCCCCCCCCCGGACGACATGGTTCCGGGATCGGGCACGGCATAGACGACGCGGCCCACCTGAGCAGCGATCAACGCATCGACGCAAGGAGGCGTCTTGCCGACGTGAGCACATGGCTCGAGTGTGACGACACAGGTTGCACCGCGCGGATCGTCGCAATCCGAAAGGGCATGCACCTCGGCGTGATTGCCGCCGTATTCACGGTGACACCCTTCCCCAATTACATCACCGTCGCGGAGCAGAACTGCACCGACCATGGGGTTTGGAGCAACTCGACCCCAGCCTTTTTTCGCAAGACCGAGGGCACGTTTCATAGCCTCGCGTTCGGTCACGCTATTGCCACGCCCTCCCCTTCGACCACCTCTCCCACG
>CAYTDU010000025.1:0-18883 GCA_964436395.1 uncultured Gemmatimonadaceae bacterium
CGGAGCAAGGTTGTTGGAGGACAAAGCGGCGGAGGTGGGGAGGGGGGTGGAGGGTCGCTTGCGGTAACTACATCTCTGAGGGCTTGGACTTGACCGTAGTGGGGGAGAGCAATTGAGCTGCGTCAGAGAGCGGGATTGCGTCGATGTTCTTCGAGCATCCGAAAGATTTCCTTCCGGCGTGCACAATGAAGAGGCGATTCAGTTTGAGGTCGTTGAGTGCGTGGTGGTTGGAGGGTGTGATACGGGGAGCGTCCGTCCTTTTGAACTCAAACCCCAGCCGTCTTCTGCCACGCACGATCAGCAGATCGAGCTCTGCTCCGGCGTGCGTTCTCCAGAAGTAACACTCGTCCGCCTTCGCGCCGAGGATTTTTGCAATCTGCGCAATACCGAAACCCTCCCAGCTTGCTCCCAATTTTGGATGAGACTCGACGTCGACTGGACTTGGCAGCTGTAGCAACGCGTGGAGCAGACCGCTATCAGCGAGGTAGACCTTCGGGCTCTTCACTACTCGCTTGCCTATGTTCGCGGTCCACGGTCTAAGTTGGCGGATAACGAACGTTTGGGTGAGCAGGTCCAGGTACTTGCGGATTGTGGTGTGCGATACGCCAAGTGACGAACCGAGATCGGATGCGTTCCAAACCTGCCCGTGGTAGTGGGCGAGCATCGTCCAGAACCGCGTCAGAGTTGCTGCTGGGATCCCGACGCCTAGCATAGGAATATCACGCTCCACGAATGTGCGCAGGAAGTCGCGGCGCCACTCATGGCTCGAGCCATGTGTACGCGCCAGATACGACTCCGGGAATCCACCTCGAAACCAGAGTCGTCGAGTGTTTTCTGAACCCACCTCGGTGAGGTCAAACCCGTCCAGCTCGTAGAATGCTATCCTACCTGCAAGCGTCTCGGCGCTCTGCCGCAACAATTCTGGGGAAGCGCTTCCGAGCACCAAAAACCGTGCGGGCGTTCGCGGTCGATCAGCGAGGACGCGTAGGACTGGGAACAGGTCTGGCCTGCGATGCACCTCGTCGAGTACCACCAATCCGCGTAGCGGTTCCAGTGTCAGAGTGGGCTCCTCGAGCCTCGCGAGGTCGCGCGGGTCCTCGAGATCGAAGTAGGCCACTCTGCTGCGCCGCGCCGCGATAGCTCGTGCCAACGTAGTCTTTCCGACCTGTCGTGCACCGAGGATCGCCACGACCCTGCGTGTGGAAAGGAGCTTAAATACGGCCTTGATGTGAGCTTCTCGCGGTATTCGCATGCCTAGAAATTTGCAACTCTAGCTTGCAATTTTCAAGGTCTTTGCAAATGGTGTTGAGGGGTGGTTCAATCCCCCCTCCCCTCCCCTCACCGCTCCACCGCCTCCGTCACACCCTCCAACCGTGCCAACGCTGTTTCCGCCTCCTCGACCAAATGCCGGTGCCGCACGACAGGCGTGTCGTAGGCTTGCAGAAACCGCCTGTATTAGAACGCAGCCCTCTCCGGGCGTCCTCGTGCTTCCTCCGCTCGGGCATGCCGGAGATTGACCAATCTTCTCAAGGCGCTCTGCATCTCTCGAACTGCTGGATCACCTGCGTACACTGACTCGTTCCACAGCAACGGATCAACCGCCTCGTCGCCATCACCTTCCTCGAGATGCCATTGGCTGAGCTGCATTCTCACAATCGGGTCGAAGCTGGGATAGCGGTACGGCATGCCGGTGTCCCCGGTTGCGATTAGAAGTGCCTGAAGGTCTTCCATGGTGGCAGCAGCCTCGAGAGCTGCGCCGCTTCGCCGCGCGGCTGTGCCGGATTCGAAAGCATCAACAAAAAAGGCCCAAGCGATGCGATACGCATCGAGTGCCGCGCTATCACTGCTCACTGTTGACCCGTAATTGTCCAGTGCGACTAACGCTGAGTCCCATGCGCCACGGGCCGCCCAGAAAAACGTCAGAGCGCCCTGGCCAATGCGTTTGTAGCTCTGCGGAATGTTCTTGCGCAAAGCAACTTGGACAGAAAAAATACTCGCCACCAACTCCTCAAAACCCTCGACAGCCTCCTCCATTGGCCGTCCAAAGAAACCGCCTCTGTGATAGATGTGATCGGCGTAGCGGTACTCGCGCGGCACCGGTAGAAGCATCCATCCCTGCGCACTAGCATACCTCCAATAAGCTAGCCAAAACGTCGAATCCGCATCGATAGCGCGCTGATACGCGGCAACCGCATGTCGGTACATCGCGTCGGATTCCGCCCGTGCTCCTTCCAGGAACGCACGTAGTGCCTCGATCGAGGACGTCATGTTCGAGACCAGGAATGGTGGTGGGTTGCCTCGCCCTCGCCACACCTGTTCCAGCAGGTTAAAGGTTAGGGTGTCGGCCAACATTGCGGCTCGGGAACGCTTGAAAGGCAACCCGTCACCTTGTTGGGCGAAAGCCCATCTGGGTGTGCCTGCGGTAAGCCTGCGGCTCATCCTCACCACGCTTCGCACCGAGTCCCCCAGCAGACAACTAACTTCGGCGCGATCGAAGATTTCGCCAGAGAACCGCAAAAGATTGATTTCAATGATTTTAAGTGCCGCTGATGGCAAAGTGCAATAACGCATAGCTTTTCCAGTATTGACATAAAACTAATATATAGCTTATATATAACGTCTTCAATAACAACCTGTGACTTATTGAAATATCGAGGAATCTGGTGCAAAAGACAGACGATCTCATTCGGCGTCAGCTGAGCAGAAAGCTCGATCAGCTTCAACCCCTGCGGCAGCTGAATCCCCCCGCCAAGGGTTGGATAAGCGAGATTCGCAGGGCGCTCGGGATGACGGCGAAGCAACTCGCTAACCGTCTAGAAGTGTCACAACCAGCTGTGTCACAGTACGAGAAGAACGAGGTAAGTGGCTCGATCACACTCACAACCTTACGTAACGCGGCGGAGGCACTCGAGTGTGATTTGGTGTACGCACTACTACCCAAGCGAGGACTCGAAGAGACGCGAGCGGCGCAGGCACACCGTGTCGCGGAGCGCGTCGTGAGATCGGTCGCTCATTCCATGAATCTCGAGCGGCAGGTCGTATCCGAAGAGGAGATCCGGCAACAGATCCAAGACCTCGGTCGGCAGATCCTCGATGAGAACCCGCGCGGCCTGTGGAACCAGCCATGACGTGCGGGGAGACCTTCGGAAACACACCGCTCGATCCGGACGAGGCATTGGGTCTCATTCCGACCCACATCACGACGATGGACGAGCTGAACGAATGGGAGCAGGCGAACATCATCCAAGCTGAACGCTGGGCCTTCGGACGCAAACGCAAAGACGTCCTCTCTTTGTCCTTCCTGCTAGAGTTGCACAGGAAGATGTTCTGCGATACTTGGGGCTGGGCCGGCCAGACACGAACATCAGAAAAGACTGTCGGAATCGCCTGGTATCAGATCGCCGAAGCGCTAGTCAATTTGTGCAACGATGCTGAGTACTGGTTGGGCAACGACGTGTACTCCGTCGACGAGGTCGCCGCACGATTCCACCACCGACTCACACAAATCCATCCGTTTCCCAATGGAAACGGGCGTCATGCACGCCTCATCACAGACGTACTCCTGTCGGAGTACAACCGACCTCGTTTCAACTGGGGCCGAAGTGATCTGCGTCGAGCGGGCACGGATCGAGAGCTTTACATCGAAGCATTGCGCGCAGCGGACACGCATGATTTCAGTCTGCTCTTAGAGTTTCTCGAACTGGAAGAACGAAAGGGTTGAACCGACGTGATCCCGTAGTCGTCTCAGGTGCCACCTCCTATCTTCTGAAGCGCTGAGCAGCTAATACTCCAACTGCCACCCGATCTACAAGGATGCCTGCCTTGAAACAGAACGCGCTGCAGTTGCCCGCTACGTTGACTCTTCTGCTCGCTTTCGCCTGCACCACCGAAACCAGCCCCTGGTCTGGCACAATCACGGACTCAGCCGGCGTCACGATCGTGAAATACACCCACGCAGGTATGTGGGCCGAAGGAGAACGGTGGACGGTCGAAGAGGAAATGCGTTTCGGCGCGTTGGAGGCCAAGGCTGAGTACCAGTTTGGGCAAATCGGGTGGATCACCGTCGCGTCGGATGGGGACATCTACATCACCGACACCCAGGCTCAACAGGTTCGGGTGTTTACAAGCGACGGGCAGCACATCCGTACGGTTGGAGGACCCGGAAACGGCCCCGGCGAGCTTGGCAGGAACGCGCGGTACCTCATGGTCACGCCCGGTGACACTCTCATCGTTCCCGACCCTACCAACAGGCGGATCAACCGCTACGCACCAGACTCCGGGAGAACGTTCGGTGTTCACCACCACGTCGACATTGGACATTCCAAGTTCGACATTCGACATTCCCTTGTTCGTTATACCACTTGATTGTCTAGGGATTCTGGCTGCTTAGGAGGCACCATGAAGCTTCTCTGCGCTACACTGCTCTCCTTGTTCTCGTTGACAGCACTCTCAGCCCCCACATCCGCCCAATCTCTCGCTGTCCGCGGTGCCCGTGTATACACCGTTGCCAACGGCGTCATCGAGAACGGCGTAGTCCTCGTCGAGGGCGGCAAGATCACGCGCGTCGGTCAGGGAATCGAGATCCCTCGAGGTGTGACTGTCGTCGAAGCGGCTGCGGTGATCCCCGGCATAGTCGACATGCACACGCACGTCGGTGTCTACAGCGTCCCAATGGTCGATGAGAACTCGGACGGGAACGAGATGACGAATCCTATCACGCCGGCGGTCCGTGCTTTCGACTCTTTCAACTGGGACGACCCGGCGATTGCAGCGGGGCGCGCTGGTGGAGTGACCACCGTCATTTCTCGGCCCGGGAGCGGCAACATAATCGGTGGCACCAGCGTGGCTGTGAAACTGAAGGACGCACCACCAAGTGAGATGGTGCTCCGCGAAATCGCCGACCTCAAGATGGCCATAGAAGGGAACCCGGTCGGTGTTTACGGTGCGAGGAACCAGATGCCGTCAACGCTGATGGGCGTGTATCACCTCGCGGAGAAGGCGTTCATCGAGGCGCAGGAGTATGCTGCGAGTTGGGAGAAGTACGAGAGCGAGCTTGAAGACAACGGTGATGATCCAACGCCACCCGCACGCGACCTTGGCAAAGAAGCCTTGTTAATGGCAATGCGTCAGGAGATCCTTTTTTTTTTCCAGCAGGAGACGGCATACGAGATCATGTCGGAAATTCGCCTCGCCGACGAGTTCAATCTGAACTTGAGCCTCTGCCACTCCTACTGGGTACACTTGCTCGTCGACGCGCTGGCGGACCGCAAAGAAGAACTCCATATCAACATCGGCCCGCCGATGTTCTTCAGCTATTTCGACGACGCACTCACGTTCAAGAACAACCCCGCCATCATGGCAAACGCCGGTTACAGGGTTTCATTGCAGACGGACGCCCTGGGCGGCGGGCAGCAAAACCTTCGGCATCTGGCAATGCTCACCGTTCGTTACGGGATGGATGAGGATGATGCGCTTCGTGCAATCACGCTGGCACCCGCCGAAGCGATGGACCTCGAGGAACGCATCGGAAGTATCGAGGTGGGCAAGGACGCCGACCTGGTGCTGCTCGACGGCGAGCCGTTTGACATGCTCGCCGAGGTCCAGACCGTTGTGATCGATGGCAACGTCGAGTTCGAACGTGAGATGACCCCAAAACCGGACCTCAGTTCGTTTACGGTTGCCGATCGCAGCATCGCGATCCCTTCGGACATCAACGAGTCGAGCAGAATCGCCGTCCGCGGCGGAACAGTCTTCACGATGACCGGCGATCCGATCGAGGGCGGCACGGTCCTTATCGAGGGCGGCAAGATCACGCGTGTCGGAGCCGGCGTGCCCGTTCCGAGAGGGTACACGGTGATTGACGCCGAGGGCTTCGTGGTAATGCCGGGCCTCGTGTCGCCGCGCTCGCACGTTGGCATAGGCAGCAACTGGCGACGACAGAGTCACATCGATGAGACCTCGAAACCCGTCGTACCAGCGATGGAAGTAATCCATGCCGTCGAGCCCCATGCGCCGCAGTTCAGCCATGCCCGCGAGCTCGGCGTAACGACGGCACTTGTCACACCCGGAGATCGAAACGTGATCGGCGGCCAGGGATCCATACTCAAGATGTCGGGTGTTGTGGTCGACGAGATGATCGTGAGCAAAAACGCCACAATGGTCTTTGGGTTCGGCCGATCGAGCAAGCGTGAGAACAAAGCTCCAATGACACGCATGGGCGTTGCCGCCCTCTTGCGAGAGACACTGGTAAAAGCGCAGGAGTACATGCGTAAGGTCGACGCTCACGATGAAGACGACGATCCGCTCAAACGCGTTCTCGACATGGAGGCGCTGCTACCTGTGCTGCGCGGTGAGACTCCCGTGCTGGTGCACGCCGAACGCAGAGACGACATCTATACCGCTCTCAGGATCGCCGACGAGTTTGGCCTCGAGATCATCCTCGACGGCGCGGTGGACGCATACAAGCTCGTGGACGAAATCAAGAGTCGAGAGATTCCTGTGATCATTGAGAATCTCTTCCGAGGCATCGGCGCCATAGAGGATGAGGGGTTCAATCCCCGAATGCCCGCTCTGCTCTCGGAGGCTGGAGTGCGCATCGCCTTCCGCCCAAACATCAACTCCGGCTGGTACACCCCAGGATCTGCATCACCAGGCGGTGACATGCTCGAGATCGCTGCGTTCGCGGTCAAGAATGGTATGGACATGAACGCTGCGCTACGAAGTGTGACTATTGATGCCGCCAGGATCATCGGAGTGGACGAGCGGGTCGGCAGCATCGAACGCGGCAAGGATGCAGATCTGCTCATACTACGCGGCCATCCTTTGCAGACACTCGCTGTCCCGGAAGCGGTGTTAGTGGATGGGGAACTCGTGTACAAACGTGATCCCATGGCTCGTCTGCGGCTGACTCCTGGAATGCAGAGGTAGAGATGATGCCGCTCACGAGGTTTCTCGGATTTATTGCGCTTAACGCTGTACTGTGGCCAGCGGCGCTTGGTGCACAGGGTGAGACAATTGCTCTCCGCGGAGCGCGACTGCTCACTATCACGCAAGGCGAGATCGAAGACGGCGTAGTCTTGATCAGCAATGGACGCATCGCGGATGTCGGATCCAACGTGTCCATTCCGTCTGGGGCAAGAGTCATCGACGTAACCGGCAAGACCGTCATGCCGGGAATGATTGACGGGTTCACCAACCTAGGCCTTGCCGACTATCCCTCATACGGCGAGGACGACGACGAAGGCACGACCCCGGTTACACCGCACATGCGCGTGGTCGATGGGCTGAACCCAGGCAACCGGTTTTTAGTGCTGGCCAGGAATTCGGGTGTGACAGCAGCGCTATGTGCACCGGCGGAAGGAAACCTGTTCACCGGTCAGAGTGCACTCATACGCACGCACGGCGCCACGGTGGACGACATGGTGATCAGCGCACCCATTGGCGTGCACGTGACTTTGGGGGAGCCGCCGAAGCTCCGCTACGGTCCTAAGAACACACGGCCAATGACGCGCATGGGATCGGCCGCGCTACTGCGGCAAACGCTTATACAGACACAGGAGTATGCCGACAAACTGGAGCGCTATGAGCGGAAGCAGGCGTCAAATGACGAAGAGGAAGAGAACAAATCGTCACCTCCTGCCAGAGATCTCAAGCTCGAATCACTGTTGCCGGTTCTACGCGGTGAAATCCCCCTGATAGTCAGTGCAGACCGGTTTGATGATCTTCACACAGCGCTCAGGATCGGCGAGGAGTATGGAGTGCCTATGGTCCTGAATCGTGGCGCCGAGGCTCACCGCGTTGCGAGTGTGATGGCTGATAGGGGAGTCCCTTTGGTATGGGGGCCGGCCGGTGCGTCGTATCAGGAGCTCGAGGCCATGCATGGAAGCCTTCGGACTCCAGCAATGCTGGCAGACGCAGCCGTGGTCTTTGCCTTTCAGACGGGTGGAATCGACAATGTCGACGGGTTGCTCCAGCAGGCGCGTATCGCGGTGGCAAATGGCCTATCGCGCGAAGCGGCGCTGAAGGCTCTCACAATCAATCCCGCGCAAATCTTTAGACTTGCGGACCAGCTCGGCTCACTGGAGGTCGGGAAGTCAGCGGATCTGGTTGTATTAAGCGGCGATCCGCTAGAAGAAATGTCGACCGTGGAGATGGTGTTCATTCAGGGAGAGATGGTGGTGGAACGGTAGGAACGTTCAATATCCAATGTCCAAGTGCGGTACACTTGGATATTGGATATTCCATGTTGGACATTCAGACTTCTCTCACAGTACCGCAGAACTCCACCACTACAAAGGGAACTATCAGATAGCGATGGAGCCGTACCTTATTCTCCCCGCACCACTCCTTTCCTCGCTTTCCCATCTACCAACACTTGCAACGGCTGCTCCAGCCGAATATGGCGGACGACGCCGTCGAGTTCCTCGGCTGCCGACGTTTGTTGGTCGAGCCAATCCCAGTTCACGTGCCCCACCTTTCTGCTGTTGTGAACCGTGATGTACGCGATCCCAAAACAGGTGATGTTCTGGAAAAAATGAGAGCCGTAAGACGGGTCTACCTCGAGGTCCGGGAAATCAGTTTCCACTATCGCTCGGGCCGCGGAGATCTGTGACCATTTCACAGGTACGCCGAGCCAAGGATCCTGAGACCCCCACCTGCCGGGGCCTATTAATAGGTATTCGCGCCCCTCGTCGGCGATTCGCCTGTTGACTCGCTCGACTGCCGATGCCACCTGACGTGTTGCCGAGCGATCGATCAACTTCGGGGAGATCACCACGAGGTCGGAAACCGACATCCTACGTCCATGGCCGAGCGCGTCATCCGAGTAAACCACGGTGTCTTTCGAGTTGCCGATATCTACGTCCAGATCACCGGTCAACTGCTCGACCATTAGCGGTCTAACCTGCAACAAGTTCAGCACCGGGGTTTCGTTTCGGTCCTCTCCAGCCTGCAGCGCAAACTCGATCTCGACCGGGCATTCCATGGCTGCCTGTGCCATCTGTAGTACACGCTGCAGGATCTCGGGGAGTGGGTAGATGTTGCCTTTCAAGAGGGGCGCGAAGGTGACAATCGGAGTTCCGCGCGGATCGTGGCCCATAACGATTCTGTCGTCGTCGCGTATGTAGCTCGACAAGAGCATGTCGGCTGAGCCGTGTTTTACCGCCTCTCCCACCTCCAGATGCGGCAGGTTGGAGTCGGGTGGCATGGTGGAGATGATATCGTGGCGGACCATGTCGAGTGCGTAGAAGCGACGCTGTACCGTGCGGAGGGTGTCCTTGACGCTGGAGAACTGCGGCAACACGTCTGGATATCGTGGGCAAAACCTGAACGCCTCAAATCCTTCAACGACCGATTTGCCGAGCCCCAATGCCACCTGTGCAACGCCATCCTCAGGCTGCATCTCGCCGAACGGGTAGAAATTGTAGGACGATGCGAGGCCGGACAGGGTGGGGTAGAAGACATCACCGTGACGAGCGCCCACCAGCCGCTGCAACAGCACGGCCATTCGCTCCTCTTCTATCCTATGTGGGGTCCCTAACAGGTAATCACGTGCGGCCTTCAAGAATGTGGAGGCATACACCAGCTTGATGGCTTCCAAAAGCTGGGCAAGACGCACGTCCAAAGACGGGTGATTGTTGGGCAGCATCACCGTTGCGTAGACACCGGCAAAAGGTTGGTAGAGGGAGTCCTCCAATATGCTCGATGACCGAATCGCCAGCGGCTCCCTGAGCTCCTCCAGGAATACCGCCAACTCCGTTCTGCGGTCGTGGTTGAACCGGCCCGATCGAAACCGGCAGTGAATCTCTTCGTCCGTCATGGAATGCACTTCGCGTGGCAGAAAACGCAAGCTGTTCTCTGCCAAAAACTCCTCGAAGATGTCGCTGGCCACCGCGACCGTTTGAGGAACGTCGATCTCAACGTCGGTTGTTTCGTGCCATTCCTTCGTCAGCAGCTTTTGGACGAACGCGAGACCCCTGCCCTTTCCGCCGAGTGACCCCGACCCGATCTTGGCAAACGCGACATACTCATCGAACGTCTCGGTCGCGTAGTCGATGATTACCTGGCGCTGTATCTGCCGCAGGTAATCGGTTATCGACGTGATCAAGAACTGCTTGAGTTCCTGAATCGATGTGAAGTCATCGACTCGGCGTGGGCGCATCAATGATGCGAGCTCAAACTCGGTGCGCGCCTTCAGCCATGCAGAAAAATGATTCCGTACGGCATGGTGACGGATTGATTCTTCCGGCACTTCATGCAACGCTCGGATCATGCCCCGCAAATCGCGGGCTCTGGCAACCTCCTTGCCATCGGCGTCTTTGAAGACGAAGTCACCAAACCCGAAATGGTCGATTACGAAGTGGGCAAGCTCGTCGAGCATCTGCGAGGAACGCTTGTGAAGAAACATCGCGCCCAACTCATCGCAGGCCTTTTTGTGGGTTTTGCTGGTTGATTGCACCAGCAACGCGAGGTCGGGTACCTGTTCACGAACCCGACGGGCCAGCTGCAATCCGGCATCGTCCACCAGTTCTCCTTTAACGGGGAACCGGACATCGGTGATGAGGCCGAGAACGTTGTCGCGATACTTGCCGAACATGCCCCACGCTTCCTCGTAGTTTTGGGCGAGCAGGATCTTTGGTCTCGCGCGGATACGAAGCAGGCGATGGGAGAGATTCAATCCCTCGGCCATCAAACGGCCGGTCTGTCTCGTTACCTCGGTATAGATGTGCGGTAAATATGCCGAGTAGTACCGGACCTCGTCCTCTACCAGAATAATGACTTGAACGCCCCCCTCGAGCACGTCTATGTCCGCATTGCGCTGATCTTCCACCTGCTTGATCATCGCGACGAGGGCTTTGACATGCCCTTGCCATAGGAACAAGAAGTCGACGTTCCCGGATTCTCGAAGTTCGTCGAGCTCGGGGAGGTTCCATGCATGGGCTGCCAAGACACAGAATGAGATATCGGGTCGCAGTTCCTTTACCCTTCGCGCAAATTCGCCCACTTCCATATCGGGCAGGCGAGGGCTCGCAACCACCATCTGGAAGTTCCGTGCTTCGGACTCAAGCAGGTGCAGCGCTTCGGTCGCACTCGTCGTGGGTGATATATGCGGCGTGAATCGCAGGCTGAGCGCGAGGTGCCTGTATTCCTCGAGCAGGAGTTCAGTGAGCTGACCATCTTCTTCCAATACGAAGGTGTCATAGTGCGACGCGACAAGTAGGATCTCCTGAACTCGGAACTGCATCAGGTTCCTGAACTCATCGGCGCGAGTTGCGTAGCGTGTGGTCAGATCAGGTTGTTGTTTCATAGTTGGCCCATGCGGAAGTGAATCGGGCGGGGAACGCTTGGAACGATCTCGACTACTCCGTGGCCGAGAAAAAGAAACCTTCGCTGATGCACGCGGCCATGTCGTTCAGATATTCGATGAACCGCGGTCGCGTGACACCCTCGTGAACTTTCACCACTACCGGCCAGCGAGATGCGGCGTAGTCTTCATCGACCGACCCGGATACTGCCGTTTTGCCGTAGATCTTTCCGTAGAAGTGGTCACCTGCCCACCTCTCAGCTTCGTCAGCAAGGTAGATGCCGCAGCGAGGTCCGTGACCTGGAAATGACCTGTCGCCCGTGCCGCGAGTCTGGTCCACGCTCCGCCTTGGTGCCTCTTTCGACGTCTCCTTGTCCGATGGCGCCACGCCAGGCAGCCGCGTGCCGGTCCACCTCCAGTAGATGGCAGTACCGATGGCCGGATCCATGAAGAACCCTTCCTCGACGGCTTCAGCCAACCTCTCGAGATACCGCGTGAGCTGTTCGGCTGATACGTAGGCCTGCGCCTTGACGGTTACCGGCCAACGACACTCGGCGAAATCCTCCCCGATCGATGCCGTGAGAATCGGTAGATCAGTGTTGACCAACGACTTCTCCTCTTTTTGGTATGGGTCGTCCGTTCCGATTGTGTAAATGCCGCAAATCTGACCCATGCCGCTGATCGAACGTCGTGCCATTGGTTTGGTGCCTCCTTCACAAAGCGCGGCTGATGAAGCGATTTGTTACAGTACAGTAATTTACGCCGGAGCGCGGTGTAACGCTCGACTCATCTACCTTGGGCGCTGCCCGCGCCGCGCGGGTCGGCTCCACCGAAAAACCGGATTGGCCTGCCCAGGTCGTCATATTCGATGACCAGACCGTGAGCATTTCCCAAACCACGGGTGATGCCGATTTTGTGGCCCATGCCGCTGAGTGCTCGGAGCACGTCTTCCGATATTGTTGCTTCCACAGCGAGCGAGTCGGGCTCGTAGAAGCTAACTCGCGGTGCGGCTATGGCTTGCTGGATGTTCATGCCAAATTCCACCGCATTCATGACAATCTGAGGTATGGTTTGGCCAATCGTGTGGCCACCTGGCGTGCCGACGACAATCCACGGCTTGCCACCTCTCATCACGAACAGCGGAACATCGCCGGAAAGTTTGTGCCTTCCCGGGAATGCATCCATGGGGTTACCCTTAGGCTCGAAGGTGCAGTATGCGAGCGAGTTGTTGAGCCAGATACCTGTCCCCTCAGGCATGATCCGCGATCCGAACGCGTTGCCAAGCGTCTGCGTAGCGGATACCACGTTGCCCCACACATCAGCCACCACAAAGTGGGTTGTGTGCGAGCCTCCACCATCAGAAAAGGATGTTGGAGGTTCGAAAGAACTCGCTCTATCTGGGTTTATTTTCGACACTTCCTCGCGCCAGTAGCTCTCGGATAGCAGAACGTCCAAAGGTGGTGGAGCCACCTCCGGGTCACCTGCCCACCGCAACCTCGTCCAAAAGCCATGTTTCGTGACTTCGGCAAAGGTGTGCAGGTACTGCACCGAGTTGTGGCCCAACTTTGCCGGGTCGGTCATACTCATCATTCCTAGCCGGACGAGTGCTGGGAACGAATTGGCAGGAGGAGATGCAGTGACTACCTCGTAACCGCGATACCGTATCGCTATGGGGTTCCACCACTCTGCTTCGTTTGCGGAGAGATCGTCGATGGTGAGAAACCCGCCGGCTTTCCGCATGGCTTCATGAATCGCCAATCCGAGGCCGCCTCCGTGTACTACTCCCGAACCGTATGTGGCAATCATCTGGAGCGAACGGGCTAGGTCCTTTTGGACCAACATGTCACCGATCGCGAGCGGTTCTCCGTCACGACCGTAAAACTCCTGCGCGTGCGCAGGAAAGTTCGGAAAGGCGCTTTCAATGGAACTCGCTGTACGTTCGTCCAACTCGAAGCCGGCACGGGCCGTTTCTATTGCCGAAGAGAACAAACTCGGCCAGTTCAACCGTCCGTAGCGTTCCCACATAGCTTCCCAGGCGTTCGCATTGCCTGGGGTAGACACAGCCTTCGCCCCTCTCCGATTTTGCCGGTAATTCGGCGTCGGTTCCCTGTAAACGTCCGAATCGACGGCCGCCGGAATCCTGCCGGACGGGTTGAGGAACCAGGTTTCACCAGACATCGCGTCGTAGATCAGGATCGTGCCGTACCCTCCGATTCCCGACATCATCGGCTCCACCACATTGAGCATGGCAGCGACCGCTACCGCCGCATCAAAAGCATTGCCGCCCGCATCCAGAATCTCGAGACCTGCGGTCGTCGCGAGCGGGTGTGCAGAACTCACCATTCCTGCGAGCCCGAAGGCTGGCGTCTCGTCCGTGTTGACAGTTGGCGTCTCCTGCGCTGACACCTGATAAGCGAAAGCGGACAGCAATACCGTAAGGATACGGAATGTCCGGCGGTTGCTGGTAAATATCTTCGAATACATCGGCGATCCCCGGTTAGAAAGACGATTATCCAAACAATTGTACGCACCTCGTCTTTGGACGCCAGGGTTGCTGCGATACAGAGTCGGCTGAAGGCGATCGCACGGCTATCAGCATGCCAGTCGATGGGCTACATTGTCAGGTTCCAGGAACGAACAGCAAAAGCAAAACAGCAACCCCCCGGCGGGTGACCCAACTCGATCGGGAATGAGGAGTGAGCAGCGATGAGTGGTGAATTCCAGAGCCCAATCCCTATCAATGAACCCGTGCGTTCCTACGCACCCGGTACTCCAGAGCGGACCGCTCTCAAGGCGAAGTTAAAGGAGATGGCGTCCGAGGAGATTGAGATACCGATTCTAATCGGCGGCGACGAAATCAGAACCAAAAAGGTGACCAGCAACGTGATGCCGCACAATCATGCGCATTCGCTGGCCAAGTGGCATTGGGCGGGTTCCAAAGAAGTCGAAAGCGCTATCAAAGCGGCGGCCGATGCACACGCCGAATGGTCGAATTGGACCTTCGAACAACGTGCAAGCGTCGTTCTCAAAGCAGCCGAGCTGCTGTCGACGACATGGCGAGATACCGTCAACGCAGCCACCATGCTGTGTCAGAGCAAGACTCCACATCAGGCGGAGATTGATGCCGCATGCGAGTTGATCGACTTCCTGCGCTTCAACGTCTTCTTCGCCGAGCGTCTCTATCAGGACCAGCCCATTTCGGGGCCAGGCATTTGGAACCGAGTGGAATACCGGCCGTTGGAAGGCTTCATATATGCAATAACTCCTTTCAACTTCACGTCGATCGCGGGTAACCTGCCGACCTCTCCCGCGCTGATGGGCAACACGGTGATCTGGAAGCCGTCGCGGACGACCATTTTGAGTGGGTATTATCTGGCCAAGCTGTTCGAAGAAGCTGGGATGCCTCCGGGCGTGATCAATTTCGTACCTGGAGAGTCCGGCGACATCACTGACGTGATCTTGAATCACCGCGATTTCGCGGGAGTGCACTTCACCGGCTCGACCCCGGTGTTCCAGAGTTTCTGGAGGACGATTGGCGAGAACACCCCGAACTACAAGTCGTATCCACGAATCGTCGGCGAGACCGGCGGCAAGGATTTCATAATCGCTCATCCGAGCGCGGACGCGGACGCACTGATAACCGCCATCGTGCGTGGCGCCTACGAGTATCAAGGCCAGAAGTGCAGTGCAGTCTCGCGGGTGTATTTGCCGGAATCGCTTTGGAAGAGGATGCGAGACCAGCTGCTGTCGCAGGTCGAAGGCATTCAGATGGGCGACGTGACCGACTTCAGAAACTTCATGGGTGCGGTCATCGACAAGAAAGCGTTCGAGAAGATCACCAGCTACATCGAGGACGCGAAGAACACATCCGATGCCGATGTGCTGGCTGGCGGAGAATCCGATGGTTCCGAGGGCTATTTCATAAGGCCCACGGTCATCCAGGCCAAGAAACCGGACTATGTCACCATGGTTGAGGAGATCTTTGGGCCGGTGGTCACCCTCTACATCTATCCCGACAAGAAGTGGGAGGAAACCCTCGAGCTGGTCGACACCACTTCGCCCTACGCTCTGACTGGTGCGGTGTTCTCCAGCGACCGGAAGGCAATTCACCAGGCTCACAAGGCTCTCAGGCATTCGGCAGGAAACTTCTATGTGAACGACAAACCGACCGGAGCCGTAGTGGGCCAGCAGCCTTTCGGTGGATCGCGTGCCAGCGGTACGAACGACAAGGCCGGGTCGATGCTGAACCTCGTGCGCTGGGTTTCCGCACGAACGATCAAGGAAACCTTCGTACCGCCGACGGATTACATGTATCCGTACATGGGTGGCGAGTAACGACCAGCTGACTCCTTGAAGCCACGGCGAGACGCAGGCTTGTGGGCCGACAAAACATGTCGGCCCATTGTCTTTGCGCAAAAAACTTGAGTCGCGGAACGGATTTTGCCAATTTGGTGACCAACTCCGGAAGGAACTGCCGATGACCCTCGGAAATTGCAGGTCTACAGTGGGGCTGTTAGGGCTGCTCGCCCTCGCCACCGCTTGCGAACCAGCGTCGATATTGGAAGCTCGCGAACAGCTCGCGCGTGGAGGTGAACGCACTATCGTCTATGCGCTGCCGATCATCGATACGGTGTTCAAGGTGGAAACGCTGCTCGAAGAATCGGATATCGACACGATTGCGGGGGGGCTCCTCGCGGTTGAAGTGGAACAGCAGGCAGATACGGTCGAATTCGGTGAAGAACTCGAGTTCGAAAATGTCGAATTGGATACAATGGTTGTGGACTTCACGCCCGCTGCCCTCACTGTGCCACCGGGTACAGAGGTCAACTTCTCCGTGGTCTACGACGGACTGGCAACCGACACGATTCTCGATAATGTCGATACGGTAGTGGTCTATGCCGGCACGCTGTCGGTCACGACCCGGAACAGATTGCCGATTCCGATGTCGTATACGGCAACATTGAATGGTTTTAGACAATCCGGTGGAGCGCCTCTACAGGGCGGTGGGACAGTGCCAGCCGCGCCGGGCAACGGTTCGTATACCAGCCATGTGCTCAACTTCAACCTCGCGGGCGTGACGGTCGTTCCAGCGTCCGTGAGCGTATCAGTGGTGGGGAGCGGAACCGTTGGAGGGACTCCGATACCGGGCGGGCTCGGGGACGGCGCGATTGTGCAGGTTGGAAGTATTGCCTCACTACAGGTTGAGGCGGTGGCCGGAACACTGGACCCGACCGTGACCCCGGAACTGATTGTGAGCGTTGAAGAGTTCGAGCAAGTCGAACGTGACGAATTCGATCTAGGAGATCTCGAAGACGCAATCGATTCATCCACCATCAACAACGCTTCAATCTCGCTCCAAATCGACAACGGTGCCGATGTGCAGGCGGTGCTGTCGGATTTCTATCTGGGCGTAGTGAGAGTCGATGCGGTGGGCGAAGTGATTCGCGATGGGACGGGGAATCCCGATTTCGAGGAAGACGGTAGCGGGACTCCCATCCTCGTTCCGGTGGTAGACCCGAGTGATACAGTTCTTACTCTGGCCGCCTTGGGCACGAGCAACGTGGACTTGGATGCTGCGCCGTTGGTGGACCGGCTAGTCCATCTCATACTGAACGACACGAGTGCAGCGGTGGTGGCGGTGGGCGATGTGGTGATCGGCAACGGCTCACAGGCCCGAGTGAGTAGAAGCGATGTCGTGGCCGTTCAGATTGGCATAACGGTCGGACTGGACTTCACCATCCCGGCAGAGGGAGTAACCTTCACGCGCAATACGACCCAGACGGGCTTGGAGTTGGATCCCGAAGATGCCGATCAGCTAATTGAGCGACTTGACAGTGCTGGAGTGATTACTGACGCAGTAAACAGCACGCCGTTCGGTGTAGTGTTGGACATCGCTTTTGTTGAGGGCTCTTTGGGAGAGGATGTTGACATCTTCGGCTATCCGGGTGCGGTGGTATTGGACCCCATCACACTCGATGAACCCAACGTCGACGCCCAGGGGTTGGTTACGACCCCGAGCACCACCGTCGTATCGATCGCGCTAACAGGGGAACAGGCACGCCAACTCACCGGTGATGCAGTATCGGCCACCATACGGGCGCGACTAGTGGCAGGAACCGGCAGTGGCGGGCGCGGAGCGATCCGAGACTCCGACGAGATTGTGCTGAACGCTCAAGCACGAATAGTGTTGCGGTCCGGAGGAGGTGGACAATGAAGCGGACCGCGGCAGTACTGGCTTATGCCGGCGTGCTGGCACTCGCCAGCGTGATTTCGGGTGCCCATTTACATGCCCAGACTATCCCCGAGGGATCTCAGGCAGCCCGAATAGACATTGGATATCTCCGGTCGCCTCATTTCAGAGTGGACCCGTTCCGACACGTATTCATCCCTCACTGGGGGCTCGTTACGTCCTTCGGTGCGAGCGGGCAAAACAACGCGCTGAATTTCCAGGATGTCCGAGCGCTCCTGTACTTGAGCGACGAGGACAACAACCCCGAAGGGCTGTTGTACGGTGATATCCTGGATGTGTTGGGGCTCATTCCGCGTGGAAGCGGCCTGGCCTTGAACGCTCAGGCCGAAACCGGGTTTTACCTAGGCGGACCGTTCGGCCGGCATTTCAGTTTTGGCCTCACGGCACAGGCACGCGCTTACGGAGGCGCCTCGGTAGACGACGACTTCGTTGCACTACTCCGTGACGGAAATGGTGCCAGGCAGGACTTCACCATCGGGGATTCCCGCGCAGACGCACTGATAACAAGTGAAATCGGCGGCCATATCCTCATTCGCACTAATCCCTTAGGATCGCCCGATGGAGCATTCCTGACGTTCGGCCTCGGCGGCCGTTATGTGGTGCCCCACTATTATGCGTACGGCGCTTCATCGATCGCGAACGGCGGGACAATCAGGGTTTCGGGCGAGGGCGTGGAGGCGAACGTAGGCTTGGAGAAGTCCGTCGCCATACCCGGAAACGTCGGTGGGTGGGAGGATGCCGAGTTCGAGGACATGATTTCGAGAAAGGGCCGTGGCCTTGCCGCGGATTTCCTGGTGCGAGCTGTTTGGCCCACGTCTGGCTTGTCGCTCGAGGCTATGGTGGCAAACATCGGGAAGCTGACCATCTGGAACGTGGAGCTAAGTGATTGGAGCTTCAATGTCCAATCCACCGATCTGGAAGAAGTATTGGATTCGCTCGACGCCTACCCAGACTCCAGCGATGTCCAGTTCAGAGATTTCGAGGTTCGAGACACGGTCGATCTGGAAGTCACCTTGCCACGAATCGTGCGGTTCTCCGCCAGTGCGTGGGCGAACCGGATATTGCAGCTGGATGTGAGCACAACGCTTCCTGTAACGGGTGATTTTGCGGCGCCACTCACGGTCGATTTGGGCTCCACGTGGCGGTTTTCCCGCACTCTCCCAATTCGCTTCGGATTGGTCTACGGCGTAGATCAAGGTCTGGGCTACACGGGCGGCATTGCGGTCGAGGGTCGGAACTTCCTAATGCGATTCGCAGCCGGGTCTCTGGGAGGTTTCGTGAAGAATGCCAAAGGAAGTTCGGCTCGGTTCGAGTGGGGGTTCTTCTTCTGA